>CAZKKD010000025.1:0-20602 GCA_964553265.1 uncultured Planctomycetales bacterium
GCGCAGCTCTCTTCCGCCGGGACCGACCCGGCGCCGCCGGCCGTCTTCCCGCCCTGGGTGCGCCCGGCCAACCCCGGCGGCCAGACCTGGGGCGAGCACGGGCAGCTCGCCGACGCACCGGCGGAAGCGACCGTCCGGACCTTTGTCCACGACGTCAGCGGACTCGAACGCGTCACCCTGCACTACCGCGAAGTCGGCGGCTTCAGCAAGAGCGTGGAGATGGAGGATCTCGGCCCCTACCCCTCCCGCACCGATCCGGCGGTGGTGGCCACCCAGTTCCGGGCGATCCTGCCGGCCGGGAGCGGAGACCTCCGCTACCATGTCGAGGCGGTCGACGCCCGCGGCCAGGCCACCCACAGCCCCGTCGGACGCGTCTACATCGCCTGATCGACGCGAATCTCCCTTCCATCCGCGCAAAATGCAGACGCCGGGACAGAAGAAGCGTTCGATCTCCGGGCAAAGTTGTGGTAGATTGCATGGGGGCACTTGGGGACGGCGTTGCGGGGACGGTCCTGCGACCGGAAAAGACGCCGTTCGGAAGCGGGACCGGGACCGTTCACCGACACAGGAAGGTGAACCCCCAACCGGACAGGGAGGGCCACAGCATGGGCGAACTGCGCAAACGACTGGAACGATTTCTCGACGCGGACGGCTGGCCCCATCAGGCGGGCGGCGCGCCGACGGTGCTGCGTATGGGCTTTTCCGGACAGAACGGCAACTGGACCTGCTACCTCGATGTCAACGAAGAGCGGCGGATGGCGGTCTTCTACAGCCGCTGTCCCCTGACCATCCCGGAGGACCGCCTCGTCGCGGTGGGCGCGTTTCTCCACCGCGCCAACTACGGCCTGCGGCTCGGGGGCTTCGAACTCGACCTCGACGACGGCGACATCCGGTACAAGACCACGCTCGCCAGCGATCCGGCCGGCTGGGACCGGCAGGCCCTGGCCAGCTTCTTCCACACCAACGTGGTCATGATGGACATGTACCTCCCCGGCATCGCCGCGGTTGCGTTCGGCGGAACCGCGCCCGAGGAGGCAATCCGCGCCATCGAGGGGCCGCACGCCCTCGACATCGACTTCGAGCTCGCGGACGACGAACTGGACGAACTGGACGACCTCGACGACGACGTCTGGCTGCCCGAATCGATCCGCCGGCGGAACAACTTCCTCAACTGACCCCGTCGCGTCGGCGCGGCCGGCAGCCCGAAAGAGGCCGGACATCCCCTTGACAGGATCAACCCCGCGCCGTAGGCTGTTCCGCTTCCGGCCGGCCCGCAGGTCGACCGGGGCCGGGCCCGTCCGGACATTGCAGGCGTTCTGGACGGCGGCATGAACACAACGGACCTTTAGATCAGGGAGGCAACACCATGGCGCGCGCTCGCGTGAAGCGCAAAGGCGTGATGCGGGGTAAGCCCCGCCCCCGCAAGATGCGCAAGGGCAGCACCCCCCCGGAGGAGCACTTCCGGGACCGCAAGAAGCTCAAGACCGACAAGTAGCCCCGCGGGAACCGTCCCCCGGCCCCGCCTGGGCCGCGGGTCCCCGTACGCGGCGGTTCCACCGCCGCCAGCCGCACCGCCCGGAGAGGTGTCCGAGTGGTCGAAGGAACACGCCTGGAAAGCGTGTGTGCCCGAAAGGGTACCCAGGGTTCGAATCCCTGCCTCTCCGCCAAACCGCATGCGGGGACATGAGCGATTCATGTCCCCGTTTTTTCTGCCAGTCCCCTCTCCGAAGCCCGAACTCTGCCCGTCCAAATACATCTACCCGCGATGTGCGGAGTGTTGTCCGGACTTCACCATTCCGATCCCGCATGAGTCCGGGGCAAAAGGTTCCCCTTGGCATATTCCCTATTCCGGAATAAGAAACACCTCATGAAGCTGCGACCTCAAGACCTCCTGATCCTGTTGAAACTCACTGCCCTGGCGGGCAGGGAGTGGAGCTATGCCGAATTGGCCGAGGCCCTCGGCATGGGCAGCGGTGAAGTCCACCGGGGCCTGGCCCGGGCGCAGGAATGCCACCTTGTGGACATGGATCGGAAACGGCCGATCGCCGCGGCACTGCTGGAGTTTCTTGTTCATGGGCTCAGGTACTGCTGCCCGCCTGAGCGAGGCGCGCAGGCCCGCGGCATCCCGACCGGGCATGCCGCTCCCTTCGTGAAAACAGCATTCTCGCAGGGCAGCGACCCGCCCCCGGTCTGGCCACACCCTGAAGGCACGGTCCGGGGCGCATCCTTTTCGCCGCTGTACCGATCGGCTCCGGACGCCGCCCTCAGGGACGGGGACCTGTACCGGCTGCTTGTCCTGGCGGACCTGTTGCGCGGCGGCAACGCCCGCGAACGCAAGTGGGCGGCGGCGGCTCTCACCGAAGCGCTGGCGGACGGCGAATGAACACGTTCGCTCCGGATCCCCTGACCATTTCCAGAGCCGATTCGTCCAACTCACCTTGCACCGTCCGTATCCCGCCTGCCGCGCACCCGTGGCTCCCGTGCATTGTCCGGAGCGTCCCGCCAGGCCGATTTTCCGCCGGCCGGCGGCGTGATCGTCCTTGCCGGACGCGGGAAACCTGTGGTAGTATCGGGGGCGGCCTGGGGAAGACTGACTGCCGACGAAAGGCACCGAAGATGAAACGCATGACCGCGTACCGCCTGGGGCTTCTTGGTTTCTTCGCGGCGACCTGCCTGCTGCCGACCGCCTGCAACCTGCCGGATGTCGCCGGCCTCTGGGTGCCCGAGGACGCGCCGCCACCCGAGCTTGCGCCGGTGACGGTCGAGCAACCGGCCGACGCCGACGAGGCCGCCGCCACCGACGACGGGGCCGACATCGACGCCGCGCCCACCGGCCCGCTGGTCCTCTCCATCCGCAACGCCGCCCTCGCAGCGCTCCGGCGCAACCCCGACTTCCAGGTCCAGCGGCTCGAGCCCGCGCTTTCGCACGCGGCCATGATGCGCCAGCGCGCCGTCTTCGACCCCACCCTCTCGGCCGAGGTCTCCATCAAGCGGGAGGACGCCGACGCCGAAACCGAGCAGGGCGCCGCCGTCACCGAGGTGGAGACGGACGAGGAGGTGCGCACCGGCAAGGCGGGCCTGCAGCAGACCCTGCCCACCGGCGCCAGCATCAGCCTCCAGGGCCAGCGCGTCCTGGACGAGACCGACGGCGAGCCGCAGCGCACCCCCGACACCCGCGACTTCACCGGGACCAATACCTACGACCTCACCGTCACCCAGTCGCTCCTGGAGGGGCGCGGGCCCGCGGTCAACCTTGCCCGCCTGCGGCAGACCCGGCTCGACCTGCGGATCTCGCGGCACGTCCTCAAGGGCGCGGCCGAGTCGCTCGTCTACCAGACCGAGTCCGCCGGCTGGGACTACATCCTCGCCCGGCGGCAGATCGCCATCTACGAGGAGTCCCTCAAGGTCGCGCAGAACCAGGCCGACGAGGTGCGCGAACGCATCCGCGTCGGCGACCTGGCCGACATCGAGCTCGCCTCCGTCAACGCCGAGGTGGCCAAGCGCCGCGAAGAGCTCATCAACGCCCGGAGCAGCCTGGCCAAGACGCGGCTGAAGCTGCTGCGCCTGCTCGGCGGCAGCGGCGACGGCTGGACGCGCGAGATCACCCTCACCGACACCCCGGTCGCACCCACCGACGCCCTGGCCCCGCTGGAGGATCACGTCGAGCTGGCGCTGCGGCAGCGGCCCGACCTCAACGAAGCGCGCCTGCGCCTGCAGCGCGGGGAGCTGGACATCGTCCGCACCCGCAACGGGCTCCTGCCGAAGCTCGACTTCTTCATCACCCTCGGCGGGACGCGCTACGCCGGCTCCTTCAGCGCCAACCAGCGCGAAGAGGAGAAGGACGCCGACAACGTCACCGCGGGACTGCGCTTCGAGTACGCCCTCGGCGGGCGCAGCGACCGCGCCGCGCACCGGCAGAGCGTCCTCTCCGTCCGCCAGGCGCGCCAGGCGCTCCAGAACCAGGAGGACCTCGCCCAGGTCGACGTCCGCACCGCCTACCTGGAGATCCAACGCACCGCCGAGCAGATCGAGGCCACCCGCGCCACGCGCGAGCACCGCGAAGAAGCCCTCCGCGCCGAGACCGAAAAGTTCCGCGTCGGCAAATCCACCGGCATCCTCGTCACGCAGGCGCAGCGCGACCTGGTCGCCAGTCGCATCTCCGAGGTCGAGGCGGTGGTCCAGCACATCAAGGCGCGCCTCAACCTCTACCAGGTCGAAGGCAGCCTTCTCGACCGCCGCGGCATCCGCCTGGACGAGTAGGCCCGACCGGCGCATCCCCGAAACCAGGAACAACCGCTGCCCGCGCAATCAGTCGCGCGGCCCGTCGCCGGTGGCTTCGCTGCGGTAGGCGCGGGGCGAGCGGCCGGTGTGCTTGCGGAAGACGCGCGAGAAGTACGCCGGGTCGGCATACCCGGCCGCGCGGGCCGCCTCCGCCACGTTGAGGGTCGGATCGTCCAGCAGCCGCTGCGCCAGGCGCATGCGCTCGGCGTTGACGTAGCCGGTCAGCGTTTCGCCCGTCTCCTGCCGGTAGAGGTGCGAGAGGTAATCGGCGCTGCAGCGGAGCGTTCTGGCCAGATCCCGCACCGAGAGGGCGGGGTCGCTCAGCCGCTGACTCACAAGGTAGCGGCAGGCCTCCACCTTCGGGTGGCGGCGCGGCTCCGCGTCGTCCGCATCGTCGCGCAGCACCAGGTCGAGGAGCGTCCCGAGCGCGGCGCGGTAGAGCCCCGCGACCACGTCCGCCGCCCCGGGCCCGCCCGCCCGCCACTGCTGGGCCAGGTCCTCCAAGTAGTCGGCCGCCGTGCCCGCACGGTCGGAGCGCACGCGCCGGCTGCCGGTGATGGCGGCCCGGTGTTCGGTCCGGCCGGGGTCCAGGTGCGCGAAGTGCATCCCCGCCCCGTCCGCCGAGATGGCGATCACCAGGTTGTAGAACGGCCCGCCGCGCGCCCGGAGCGTCTCCGCGTGCGCCAGCCCCCGCGGCACCAGCAGCGTCTGGCCCGCCCGCAGCACGATCCGGTCCTCCGGGAAGCGGAAGACGCTCTCGCCGGAAACCTGCAGAAAGAGCTCCGGATGGAGATGCAGGTGCCCTCCCGGCACCGCCTGTAGCCGTCCCTCCAGGCGCGGCGCCCGCAGGGGCGCCCGGCCCGAGCGGGCCAGCGCCAGCTCCCGCTCCAGGAAGGGCCGTGCCGCCGCGCAGGCGTCGAAGTCGGCGTCGAACCGCTGTTCGTAGAGCTGCGCAAACGCGGTCTTCGACAGCGGACGCCGGGAACGCTCCTGCCTGCGCATGGCGTGCTTTCCTTCGCTGCGGCCCGCCCGGACGGGCTGCGGGGCGCGGGCGGCGGGCCTAAGAATTCTCCAAGTCTTCTCGGTTTTCTAGCAATGGATGCGTTTGCATGCAAGGGGTTAGGCGACTAAGTTGTTTCCTCATCGTCCGGCCGCACCGGCGCGGCCGGACGCACGAGGAACCGGACCAGCGGATCCAGGGAACCGACAGCTTTCGGGAGAACACGATGAAGACGTTGCGCGTTGGGGTCATCGGACTCGGCATGGGACGCGGGCACGTGCGGGGCTTTCAGGCGCATCCGAACGCGGAGGTCGTCGCGGTGGCGGATCCCGACGAGAGCCGCTGCGAGTACATCCGCAACGAGTACAACGTCCCGACCGCCTACGCCTCGGGCGAGGAGATGCTGCAGAAGGAAAAGCTCGACGTGGTGAGCATCGCCACCCCCAACAAGTTCCACAAGCCGCTCACCATCGCCGCCCTCAAGGCGGGCTGCCATGTCCTCTGCGAAAAGCCGATGGCGATGAACGCCCGCGAGGCCAAGCAGATGATCGACGCCGCAAAGAAGGCGAAGAAGCGCCTGATGATCAACTTCTCCTACCGCTTCACCCAGCAGTCGCACGCGCTCAAGAAGCAGGTGGACACCGGCATCCTCGGCGACGTCTACTTCGGGCGCACCGTCTGGCACCGGCGGCGCGGCCTGCCCGGCTTCGGCGGCTGGTTCGGCACCAAGGCGCTCTCCGGCGGCGGCCCGCTCATCGACCTCGGCGTCCACCGACTCGACCTGGCGCTGTGGCTGATGGGCTACCCGAAGCCGGAATGGGTGATGGGCGCGGCCTACGACCCCATCGCCACCGAGCTCGCCAAGCGCGAGAAGAAGACCTACGATGTCGAGGACCTCGCCGCCGGCTTCATCAAGTTCGAGAACGGCGCCACCCTCGAGGTCGAGGCCTCCTGGGCCGCCAACATCGAGGACAACGAGCACATGGAGACCCGCCTCTTCGGGACCAAGGGCGGCCTGGTGCAGCGGAACGTCAACGGCGCCTATGAGTTCGAGGCCGAGCTCTACATCGAACGCGAGGGCTGCCAGTACGACATGAAGCTCCATCCCCCCGTCCCCGAGGTCCAGGGCGCGATGGGCCACTTCGCCGACGCCATCCTCACCAACACCCCCCACATCGCCACCGCCGAAGAGGGGCTGATCGTGATGGAGCTTCTCGACGCCATCTACAAGAGCGCGAAGGACGGCAAGCCCATCCGCATCAAGCGCTGATCCCCACCGGCTCCGCCACGGCACGAAACGCCCGAGGCCCTCTCCGCACGGAGAGGGCCTCGTTATTGCGGCAGATGTAATGCACCGGATCGAGCCGCCCCGCTTCCCCACTCACCCGCGCTTCGGGACTCAGTACAGCGCCCCGCAAGTTGGTGAACATTCCCTCTCCCTTTGGGAGAGAGTTAGGGACAATACGGTTCAGTTAAGACGACCGGTGCGTCGTGGCATGGGCTTCCAGCCCATGATTCCACGGCCAAGATGGCCGTGCCACCGCTTAGCTGAACCGTATTGGGGTTAGGATGAGGGCGGCGCCCGGCGAATTTGTTCATCTACTTGCGGGACGTTCCACTCAGTGGAGCGTCCGGTCCAGGTTGAAGCGCTTCTTCCCGCGTCGCCGCTGCCCGAGCGCGTACCAGTCGCCGGCCGGATCGGCCGAACCGGTGAGATCCGCCACCAGCCACCGCGCCCGGATGCGGCGGTTGCGGCAATCGCTCAGGTCAAACGGGTCCAGGCTCCGGAAGGCGGTCCGCCCGCCCGCGTCCCGCTCGGGCCGCAGGCGCAGGCCGCGTTCGTCGGCAACGGTCCGGCCCGCGGCGAGGTCGGCCGGCAGGGCGGCGCGGGTCACGGCCAGAACGGGATGCCCGTAGACGACCAGTTGCAGCGGGATCGGCGCCTCCGCGGTCAGCTCCTCCAGGTTGCGGCGGTCGGCCTCCACCGACGCGGTCGCCGCTTCGCATCCGAGGTCGGCCAGCGCCCGGCCCGCGAGCGGGTTCAGGACCGGCAGCCCCGGCCCCGCCACCAGCCGCGCCTCCGCCTCCCGCCCGATGCGCCAGCCGCCCCAGTCGTTCACCTCCAGCGCCACGCCTTCGGCCACGGCGGCGGCGGCGAGCGCCTTCAGGCCCGCCGTCTCGTCCTCGTAGAAGACGGGGGGCAGGGCCGCCAGCAGGCGCTCCGGCCCCAGGCGTCCGGCCCAGCGGCGAAGCGTCTTCGCCGTCAGACCCTCGACGACCAGGTCCGGCTCCGGCAGGTTGTGCGCGACCGCGTCGAGCTGGTCGGCGCGCAGGCGGGCCCGGTTGGGCGGCTCGCCGAGCGTCAGCGTCTCGGCCGCGTCGACCGGGCCGGGTGCGAGCGCCTCCCGCACCGCGTCCGGGAGGTCGAGCCGGATGGCGTCCGGGGCCTGCCGGCCGGCGCGGTGGAGGGCGGCGCTCAGGCGGTCGGAGACAGCGTTGGCCGTCTTCGGCGGCACCAGGCGCTCGGGATCGTCGGTCGTGAACGCGTCCAGGCGGCGGCCCTGGATCGCCTGCGCCGCCAGCGCCTTGCCGAGGTCGGCCAGCGAAATCGCCTTCTTCGGCCGGCGGACCACCGTCAGCGGCAGCGTCCAGCGTTCTTCCTCCCCCTCGGCGGAACAGATGCAGACCAGCCGCCCGCTCGCGGTCTCCAGCCGAAGCCGGTATGCCGGCGCATCCCCGCCCGGCGCATCGCCCGCGGACGCAGCGGCCGCCCCGTCGTCTTCGCCCGTCGGTGCGCTCCGTTCTTCGGCGGGGGCGCGGCCGGACTCGCCCACCAGGTCCGTCCGTCTGCCGTCCAGGTAGCCGCTGGTCAGTCGCCGCCCCGTGTACGCCCCCAGCGCCGCGGCCTCGTCGGCCAGGTCCTCGGCGGGCGTTCCGTCCAGCACCGCACGGTAGAGCCGCACCGCCCGGCCCACCCAGTCGGCGGTCTTCAGCCGTCCCTCAATCTTGAGGCAGCACACCCCCGCGGCGCGAAGCGCGTCGAGCCGGTCGAGCAGTCCGAGATCATGCATGCTGAACGGCCGGCCCACGTCGCGCCCGTCAACGCGCCACGGCACCCGGCACGGGCTGGCGCAGACGCCGCGGTTGCCGCTGCGCCCGCCCACCCAGCTCGAAAGCAGGCACCGTCCCGACGCAGAAAAGCAGAGCGCCCCCTGCGCAAACACCTCGATCCCGACCCCGACGGCGGCGGCGGCGCGGATCTCCTCCAGCGTCAGCTCCCGCGCCAGCACCACCCGGTCGATCCCCAGGGCCTGCGCCGCAGCCACCCCGGCCGCGTTCGCCACCCCCGCCTGCGTGCTCCAGTGAAAGGCGATCTCCGGAAACGCGCCGCGCAGCCGCAGGAACGCCGGGTCGCGGACCAGCACCGCGTCCACCCCCGCGCGACGCGCCAGTTCCAGCGCCCGCGCCGCCTGCCCGGTCTCCCGCGGGTTGAGATCGATGTTGAGCGTCAGGTGCGCCCGCGCCCCGGCGGCGTGGATCAGCGCCACCGTATCGTCCAGAGCCTCCGGGGCAAAGTTGGCCGCCCCCCGGCGGGCATTGAGCGTGGTGAGCCCGAAGTAGACCGCGTCCGCCCCCGCCGCCAGCGCCGCCTCCAGCGCGGTCGCGTCCCCTGCGGGCGCGAGCAGTTCCACCACGTGCGCCGACGGGGACGGCGTGGGCAACGGCGTGTCGGAGTTCGTCGGCATCTCGCATCTCCCGGCAACAGCGTTCACGGCCGCGGCGCACCGTGTCCGTTTCCATTCTTACAGGGCGAGTCTCCCAGATTCTCAGCCGCGTCGCAAGGCTGCGGTGCGAACGCGACGCGGGCGCGCGGCGGACGGGCCCGTGCCTCAGCGTTCCGTCGCAATACCTGACAGCCCACGGCTCGCCCGGATCAATCCTGCGACGCGACGCCGGTGTACCCCGTTGTGACGCTCAGGATCACCGGTGGAACGCTTGTTGCATTTGGTTCTCCCGCAGGCAGGAGGGCAGAGTGCCCTCCACGGGACAGCGGTCGGTCGGTTAGCCGACGCTGTTTCCGAAGGGTAGATTCGGAACCATGATCTGGAAAGGAGACGGAAATGGCTGTACGGACGCAAGGCTACACGAAGCAGAACTGGGTGTCGCGCATCGCGCTGGGGCTCGCATGCGTTCTCTTCGCTTTCGGTGCGGCACAGGCAATGGCCGGCGAGACGATGAGCGACATGGACATTACCAAAGCGGTCGAAGACGAGCTCCTCTTCGACCAGGCGGTCGAACTGAACCAGATTGACGTGGACACGAACGAGGGCATTGTCACGCTCACGGGTTCGGTCGACAACATCCTCGAAAAGCAGCGCAGTGCGAACCTGTCCGGGACGGTGAAGGGCGTGCGCGCGGTGGTGAACAATCTTGAGGTCATCCCCGCCATCCTGCGGGGCGATGCCGACATCCAGAACGACGTGGAAACCGCGCTCCTGCTCAACCCGGCCACCGAGTCGTACGAGGTGAACACCGACGTCGAGGATTCGCAGGTCACCCTCACCGGCACCGTGCAGTCCTGGCAGGAGAAACAGATCGCCGAGCGCGTCGCCAAGGGCGTGAAGGGCGTCACCGCGGTCGAGAACAACATCGCCGTCGATTACAAAGCTGATCGAGCGGATGTGGAGATCGAGCCGGAGATTGAACAGCGTCTCCGCTGGGATGCGCTCGTGGACCATGCCCTCATCAACGTCGAGGTCAACGACGGCAACGTCACGCTTTCCGGCGTCGTCGGCAGTGCGGCCGAAAAGTCGCGCGCCGCGATGGATGCATGGGTCGCCGGCGTCAAGTCGGTCGACAGCGACGACCTCGAGGTAGAACGGTGGGCGCGCGACGAGCGTCTGCGCAAGAACAAGTACGCGATCAAGTCCGACGCCGCCGTCGAGGAGGCCATCGAGGACGCATTCCTCTACGACCCGCGCGTGATGTCCTTTGACGTCACCGCCGATGTCGATGCCGGCATCGCCACCCTGCGCGGCGTCGTCGACAATGTCCGGGCCAAGCGCGCCGCGGCCCAGGACGCCAAGAACACCGTCGGCGTCGTCTCGGTCGAAAACCGCATTCGCGTCCGCCCCTCCTCGCCGACCGATGCGGAGATCGCGGACAACATCCGCGACGCCATCCGGCGCAACCCGTACGTCGAACGCTACGAGGTCGACGTTACGGTGGTCAACGGCATCGCCTATCTCAACGGCACCGTGGACAGCTACTTCGAGAAGGGCGAAGCCGACGACATCGCCGCCACCGTCTACGGCGTCGAAGGCATCCGCAACAACCTGGAGGTCGACTACATCGACGAACCGCTGGTCTACGACCCGTACATCTACGATATCGATCCGTACGACTACGAGTGGTACGACTACCGACCGAACTACACCTTCCGGAGCGACGCGGAGATCGCGGATCGGATCGACGACGAGATGCTCTGGAGCCCCTACGTCGACTCGACCGAGGTGGACGTGTCCGTCGATGACGGCACCGCCACGCTGACCGGGACCGTCGAAACCGCCCAGGAGCGGATGAACGCGACCGAGGAAGCGTACGAAGGCGGCGCCACCTGGGTGTACAACAACATCACCATCGACTAGTGCCCCCGCAACCGGGTCGCCGGACAGCGATCCGAAAGACGCACCCGCCGCGGCGCGCAGGCCCCAACGGTCTGCGCGGCGGGGGTGTTGGGCGCGGGCTCCGCCAGCCGGCCGGCGGGGGCGGGCGGTGGCGGGGGCACGGGTGGTGTGCGGGCGGGGCGGCGGGCGGGGCGAAGGCTGCGGACCCGCGTTCGTCGCCGGCGGCCGCGTCCGCGTCGGCGGCTTCGTCGTGGCGCTTCTGCTCGGCTGCGCGGTCACGCTGCTCCTCGATCGCTTCGCCGTGGGCCGAATCGCCGGCGGCCGACTGTTCGCGATGGCGGAGTTCGTCCAGCCGGTTCTGCTCCCCGTACAGGATGAGCGTATCCCCGGCGCGGATGGGCGTGTCGCGGCGGGGGACGCCGATGCGCCCACCGCGCTCGCGCTGCACGGCAAGGGCGAGGACCCCCTCCTCCCGCAACTGCGACTCGGCCAGGGTCTTCCCCGCAAGCCAGTCGTTCTCCTGCACCTCGAACTGCCGGATGCCGTACTCCTCTTCGAGGCCGAGAAGCGAGAGATAGTCGAACACCTCCAGCCGCGTCCAGCGCCGCAGCGCCCAGCGGATGATCCGCGAGAGCTGCCGGTCGACCAGGCGGCTGGACGCGACCGCCCAGACCGCCCCCGCGCCGACGACCAGCACGGCCGCGCGCAGCAGCGTCTCGCCCGTCCCGCCGGACCGGATGAGGGTCAGGAGGATCGACGCCAGCGCCGAGACGATGCCCGCGTTCCCGAGCACCATGAGCCCCATGACGATGCGCCGCCGGACCGGGTGGCCCACGATGCGCTCGCTCTCGCCCGTCGTGAAGCCCACCCCCGTGAAGGCCGATCGCGCCTGAAAGCGGGCCAGGTCTTCGCTCACGCCGGTCAGGGTCAGGGCCACGCTCGCCACCCGCGTCACGAGGACGGAGAGGACCAGGACGAGAAAGAGCGAAGCGATGGCGGCCACGGTCGGGTTCTCCCTCTCCGGGCGGCGTCACCGCCCGAGGCATTCGGTCAGCAGGCTGCGCAACCGGTCGGCGAGGACCGAGTAGCTGAAGTACTTGCGCCCGAGCGCGTAGTTGGTCTCCACCATCTCCTGTCGGGCATCCGCCCTGTCCAGGATCTCCCGGGTGCGCCGCAGGGCCTCGTCGGTAACGTACCGATCCAGTTCGATGACGTCAAATCCCTTGGGCCGGATGTCGATGGTATAGACCGAATACGTATTGACCACGATGGGCCGCCGGTAGTACAGCGCTTCGAGAAACGCGTTGCCGAAGCCCTCGGTCATCGACGGGTAGGTCACCAGGTCGGCGTGGTGATAGACGTCCCGCAGATCGTAAATCTTGTCCCCGCCCCCGGTTCGCCCCCGCTGAGCGCTGATGCGGTCGGCCGCAAAGCGGCAGTCCACGCCAAGAAGCGAGGCGTAGGCGCGCACCCGCTCTTCGTACTCCCGCTCCTCGTCTCCCGCCTCGTGCGAGATGACCAGTCGCGCGTCCCGCGCAAGCCGCTGGACCAGTTCGATGGCGTGCTCGATCCCCTTTCGCGCCACGACGCGGGTCGGCTGAAGCACGAAGGTCTGATCCGCCCCCACCCCCAGGGCGTCGGGCAGGTCGTCCGCATACGTGTCCGGCGGCTCGGGTTCGTGCTCGAAGTCGAGCACGTTCGGGATCAGGGTCGCGGTCACGCCTGTCCGCAGCGAAACCTGGTGCCCGGCCGAGCTGTTGATGACGACATGGCGCACCGAGGGCATGTGCGGCGGGAAGGCCTTGTTGATGTAGTCCCAGGCGGCGCTGACCAGCATCCGCTGCCGTTCCCAGTAAAAGTCGTGGTGGTGCCCGATGGTCGGGATGCCGGTCTCGGCAATCACCTCGGTCAGCGCCAGCGCCAGCGGCAGATTGAGCGGCAGACTGAGCGCGTTCTCCGCGATGACCAGCTCGATGTTGTACTGGTCCAGAAATGCGCGGAGCGCGTCCTTCAGATCGTTCTTCCTCGTCTCCACGCGGCGGCTGATCTCCGGGTCGCGGGTGGAGTGGCCGAAGCAGGCGCGGTAGATCTCCTGGATCGCGGGGTGCTTGAAGTGCGCTTCCTCCACCGCCATCGAGCGCTCGGACGGCGTGTCCAGGGCGCCGGCAAAGTAATGGCAGGTGCACCCCATCTCCTCCAGCTGCCGCGCCCACTTGTGCACCTCCAGCGAGACGCCGTCGGTCCCGTCGATGCGCGTGGCCACGAAGCCGACATTGTGCCCGCCGCTGCAGTGCGGCGTCTCGGATGCGGATGGGTTCTGCATGGATGGCCTCCTTGTGCCTCGCAAAGGCGTTCGGGGCGGCGGTACGGCGCGCCCGTCCTCTCCGTCCGTTGGCATGCAACTTGCAGACCAGAACGTCACGGAAAGCGGAGGGCCCATCGCCCGCCCGTACCTCGTTTCGGCTACCGTCTGGTCAGAAAGGAACCCCGATGCCCGATTTCGTCAACCCCTTTACCGGCATGCGCCCCGACCGCAAACTGGAGGATCGCGAGCTCGCGCGCGCGCTGCGGCTGTCGCTGGCGGCCGAGGAGGAGGCCATCCACCTCTACGAGGCCCTCGCCGACAGCACCGACAACCGCCTCGCGGCCAAGGTGCTGCAGGACATCGCCGACGAGTGGCGCGAGCACAAGGGCGAGTTCCAGCACCTCCTGAACATCCTGCTTCCCGACGAGCAGAAGCTCATGGATCACGGTCGCGAGGAAGTGGACGAGCTGCGCGCTTCGCGCGACTGATCGCGGTCCCCGCCCGTCGCGCACCGCGTCCCCCCTCCGCCTGCCCACGGCGGCGGGGGGACGGTGCGCCCCTTCCCTTGCCGAATTCCTTGTCGTCCCGTCGTCGCGCCCGGCGACGACGGTGCGCAATCAAGTGCGATTGATCGCCTCCAGCAGGTCCGGTCGGGTCCGCGTGTTGAGAATGTCCTTCGCTTCCAGCCAGCCCCGCCGCGCCTGCCCGATGCCGAACCGCACGTTGTCCAGGTCGCCCACGTGGTGGGCATCCGCCCCGAGAAGGATGCGGACGCCGCGGTCCCGCGCCTGCTGGCAGTGAACGTCGTCGAGGTCCAGGCGGCTCGGCTGGCCGTTCAGCTCCAGCGCCCAGTTCTGGTCGGCCGCCGCGCGGAGAAGGTCGTCCAGGTCGACGTCGTAGCCGTCGCGCCTGCCCAGGAGGCGGCCGGTCGGATGCCCCAGCGCATGCACGCAGGTGTGCTCCATGGCGGAGCGGATGCGCCGGGTCTGCCGCTTCCGCGACAGGCCGAACCCGGTGTGCACCGAGGCGATGACAAGATCCAGATCCCTCAGCGCCTCGTCGGGCAGCGCCAGCGAACCGTCCTCCCGGATGTCCACCTCCACCCCCGCCAGGACATCGAAGTCCTCCAGTTCATCGCTCCGCGAGCGGATCGCCTGCGCCTGCTTCCGGATCCCGTCCGCGTCCAGCCCCTGCGTCACGCCCACGTGTTCAGAGTGGTCCGTGATGGCGAGGTAGGCGTACCCGCGCTCCCGCGCGCCGTCGATCATCGCCTGCAGCGTCTCCTTCCCGTCGCTGGCGCGCGTGTGGGCGTGCAGCTCGCCCCGGACATCTTTCCGGCGGACAAGCTCCGGCAGGCGGTCGTCCGCGGCGGCCTTCACCTCGCCCCGATCCTCCCGCAGCTCGGGCGGGACGAAGGCGAGGTCGAGCGCGGCGTACAGTTCCTTTTCGGTGATCCCGGCCTTCGGCGTGTCGCCGTCGAAGAGGCCGTACTCGTTGATCTTCAGATCGCGCTGCTGCGCCCGTTTGCGCAGCTTGATGTTGTGCGCCTTTGAGCCGGTGAAGTAGAGCATGGCGGCGCCGTAGCTCTTTTTCGGCACCACGCGCAGGTCCACCTGCAAGCCGCCCCGCAGGCGCACGCTTGAGCGCGTCTTTCCCTGGCTCAACACCTCCTCGACATCCTCGTAGGCGGCGAACCCTTCCATCACCTTCGTGTTCGCATTGCTGGTGACGAGCACGTCCACGTCGCCCACCGTCTCCTTGTGCCGTCGATAGCTGCCGGCCACCGTCACCTCCCCGGCGCCGTCGAGCGCCTCCAGGTACGCGATCAGCGGCTCGACCCGTTCCTCCGCCTCCGCGTACGCAACCCGATCCGGGCGGTCGCGCATGCGGTCGAGCTCGTCGAGGATCGTCGTCTCCAGCGTCTCGCCGAAGCCGTCGAGGGCCCGGATCTCCTGCTCCTCCGCGGCGGCGCGCAGGTCCTCCAGGCCGGCGATGCCCAGTTCGTCGGCGAGCCGGCGGGTCCGCTTTGGCCCGAGCGACGGCACCTCCAGCACCTCCAGGAGGCCGGGATCGATCTCGTTTTTGAGATCGCGCAGTTGTTGCAGGTCGCCCGTGCGCACCAGCGTTTCAATCTTGCCGGCCAGGTCGTCTCCGATCCCCTCGAGCGCGGAGAGGTCCTCCCCGTCCGCCAGCATCGCCTCCAGCCGCCGCGGCAGGGCCGCGACGGTCCGGCCGGCGTTGCGGTAGGCGCGGATGCGGAACTCGTTGGCTCCCTTCAGCTCCAGGAGATCGGCGATCGCGTTCAACTGCTCGACCACATCGCTGTTGTGCGTGGGCATGGCGCCTCGCTTTCGTGTCGCCGGGTCAGGCCGCGGGCGGGATGGCGTACCGCGCGATCACCGTCCCGATCAACAAGAGCACCAACAGCCAGAAGACGCAGCCGAACGCCACCGTCGCGGCTTCCTTGGCCACGGTTTCCTCCGTCGTTTCCGGACCGGGGGGCGGCGGGGGCGGCGGGGGTGGCGGGGCCGGCGGCGTCACCGCCAGGAGGAGCACCAGCACCAGGACCGCCAGAATCAGGAACGGCGCCCACGCCATCCCCCAGACCACCGGCCCGGTCGGCACCGCCCAGACCCCACCCGCCAGGACGAAGAGAAAGAGAATGAGGAAGAAGAAGAGCAGCCCTTCCCCCGGTCCCGGTCCGCGACGGCCGAACGCCCAGACCAGAAGAAGCGTAAACAACATCGCCAGCAGCAGAGAGAGCACCACGGGGCCAACCATTTCCGTCTCCTTCCCTGATTTCGATCGCAAATGCCGCCAGACCCTTTGGCGGCGACGCGGTCATCCCTGGCAGCTCGGGCACCACCAGGTCGTGCGCCCGTTGACCTGCTTCGTCTGCAGCGTCCCGCATCCCCGGGGACAGGCGGGATCGTCTCCGCCCCGCCGCGGCGTGATCCAGGTGCGCGGCAAGCGCTCCCGCTCCGCGTTCCGCTCGACCGCGGTCGTCAGCACGCGCTGCACGACGCGGTGGAGCCGGCGCGCCGCTCGGTCGTCGAGCGCCGACGCGCGTTCCGTGGGATCCCGGCGAGCCTGAAAGAGCGCCTCGTCGGCGTACACGTTCCCGACGCCGGCCAGGCGTGCCTGGTTCATGAGAAAGCTCTTCAGCCCGCCGCGGTAGGCCCGGACCGCATCGACGAACGCATCGGCCTCGATGCGGAGCGCGTCCGGCCCGATCTCGTGGGCGCGCAGAAATGCGTCGCAGTCCTTCAGCAGCCACATCCGGCCCAGCATCCGGGAGCAGTCGAACGCCAGGTGGTAGCCGTTGGTCAGTGCGAAGACGACCCGCGGATGGTCCGGCGCCGCGTCCGGGTCCCGGTAATACGCCAGGCGCCCGGTCATGCCGAAATGGAGCGCAAGCCACCGCGCCTCGCCGCACGCGACGAACAGCACCTTGCCCTGTCGCCGGGTGCGCTCGAACGGCCGGCCCGCCAGCGCGCGCCGGAGACCGGGCGCGGAGACATTCTCCAGCACCCGCGGCTCCGACACCGTCACCGTCCGCACCGTCTCGTGCAGCGCGGTCGACTGCAGATAGCGTCGGAAGGTCTCGACATCCGGCAGTTCGGGCATGGGGCCTTTCCGCCTCTTCAGGGGTCGATGAGTTCCCGGAGCGCGAACGCGTCCTGCACGGCATAGGCCTTCTGGTCGTTGTTGAAATAGGCGTACACGTCGCGCCCCTCCTCCTCGGCTTCGCACCGCAGCCACCGCGCCCACGGCCGAAGCCGTTGCTTGCCGTAGCGCCCTTTGTAGGCCCCGGCGCTGCCGTGGAACCGGCAGTAGGCAAAGGCGCCGACAGCGCGGCGCGGCGCTTCCGCTTCCGCCATGTCGTGGACGCAAAGCGCATGCCTGCTGTCCGCCAGGAGATCGTAGATCGTGTCGCAATGCCAGCTCGCATCCCGAAATTCGACGGCAACGCGGGCCGCGTCCGGCAGAATGGAGAGAAAAGCGTCCAGGCGGTCCGGATTGCAGCGCCAGTGCGGCGGCAGCTGCACCAGGACGGGCCCCAGGGCATCCCCCAGGCGGCGTGCGCCCTTCCAGAAGGCGCTCCAGGGCTCTTCGGGATCCTTCAGCTTCTTCATGTGCGTCAGATAGCGACTGGCCTTGACCGCGTATACAAACCCGTTCGGCGCCGACGCGGCCCAGTTGTCGAAGGTGTGCGGGTCCGGAAGCTGGTAGAACGTGTTGTTGATCTCCACCGTCTCGAAGTGCTTTGCATAGTGCGAAAGCCACCGGTCCTGCGGCAGGTCCCCGGGGTAGAAAGCCCCCGTCCAATGATCGTAGGTGTACCCGCTGGTGCCGATGCGGATGGCGCCCGTCTTCACGGCTCCTCGAAGGCCTCCTCTTCCGGCGGCGTCGGACCCGGCGACGGCTTGCGCCCCAGCAGCTCGAGAAAGGTCTCCTCCTCGATGACGGGGGTGCCGTACCGTTCCGCCGCTTCTGTCTTGCGCTGGCCGGGATCTTCGCCCACCACCAGCCCGTCGGTCTCGCTGCTGACGCTTCCGGTGGCGCGGCCGCCCTCGCGACGGATGGCCGCCTTCGCCTCGTCGCGGGTCATCGCTTTCAGCGTGCCGGTAATCGCCAGCTTCTTCCCCGCCAGGCGGTCGCCGGCGGTCTCCGCTTCCGGGTCCAGGCCGCGGCTGCGGAGCCGCTGCACCAGCGTCCGGTTGTTCTCGTCGCGCACCCAGTCCAGGACCGACTGCACGACGACGGGGCCGGCATCCTCCACGTTGTCAAAGTCGTCCTCGGTCGCATCCAGGAGTTTTGGCAGCGAGCCGAACGACGCCGCCAGCTCGCGGGCCATCGCCTTGCCGATGTGCGGGATCCCGAGCGCGTAGATCAGCCGCGCCAGCGCGGGGTCGTCCCGGCTGGCGTCGATGGCCTCCACCAGGTTCCGGGCGCTCGTCTCCCCCATCCGGTCGAGCTCGACGATCTGGTTCACCGACAGGTCGTAGAGGTCGGCCACGTCCTGCACCCAGCCGCGCTCGACCAGGCGCGCGGCCACCTTCTCGCCCAACCCCTGGATGTCCATCGCGTCGGTCGCGCCGTAGTGCACAATCCGTTGCCGACGCTGGGCCGGGCAGCCGGCGTTCACGCACCGGGCCACCGCCTCGCCCTCCGGCCGGCTTACGGTGCCGCCGCAGGCCGGGCAGGTGTCGGGAATGCGGTAGCGGGATTCCCGGCCGTTGCGCTTCCGGGTCTCGACGCGAACGACATGCGGTATGACATCGCCCGCGCGCTCGACCACCACGTGATCCCCGACGCGGATGTCCTTGCGATCAATCTCGTCCTGGTTGTGCAGGCTCGCGCGCGCCACCTCCACCCCGCCGATCCGGACCGGCTCCAGATGCGCCACCGGCGTCACCGCCCCGGTCCGCCCCACCGAGGGCTCGATGCGTTCGATGCGCGCGCTCTTGCGCTGGGGAGGAAATTTCCAGGCAATCGCCCAACGCGGATTGGCCGCGCGCGCCCCCAGCGTCTCCCGCCAGGCCAGCGTGTTGACCTTGAAGACGCAACCGTCAATCTCGTAGGGGAGATCGTCCCGCTTCGCCTGCATCGCCTCGAACCACGACGCCGCTTCGTCGGCGGAGGTCACCCGGCTCACCTCGTCGTTCACCTGGAGTCCCAGCCGCTTCAACCGTTGCAGGCACTGCCAGTGTGTATCGGGCAGGTTGGAACTCGTCGGACCCATCGCCCAGCAGAAGATGTGCAGCGGCCGCTGTGCGGTCACGCCCGGATCGAGCTGGCGCAGGCTTCCCGCCGCCGCATTGCGCGGGTTGGCGAAGGGCGTTTCGTCCGCTTCCTCCTGCCGCCGGTTGAGGGCGGCGAAGTCGTCCTTGCGCAGGTACACCTCGCCCCGCACGACCAGGCGCCCGGGCGGATCGTCGACCTGCAGGTGCAGCGGCGCCTCGCGGATCGTCTTCACGTTCTCGGTCACGTCCTCGCCGGTGGCGCCGTCGCCGCGGGTCGCCGCCGTCCGGAGCGCACCGTCCTCGTAGATCAACTCCACGCTCAGACCGTCGAATTTCGGCTCCGCCACCAGCGGCACCTTGTCCCGGTCCAGTTCCTCCCGGCAGGTCCGAAGAAATCGTTCCAACGCCTCCCGCTCCTGCACGGCCTGCAGACTCTGCATCGGGGTGGCGTGTTCGACGGTTCCGAGTTCGTCCTGCGGGGGGCCGCCGACCCGGCGGGTCGGGCTGTTCGCCGTGGCGAGATCCGGCCAGCGGCGCTCGATCCGGACCAGCTCCTCTTTCAGTTGGTCGTATTCCGCGTCGGTGATCTCCGGATCGTCCTCGACGTAGTAGAGATGGTCGTGCCGATCGATCGCACGTCGCAACGCGTCCGCCCGTGCACGCGCGTCCGTCTTCTTCATCTTCTCGACATCGTCGGGGCGCCCTTCGCGGGCCGGTTCGGTCTCGCTCATTCCGTCTTCCGTTTCCCGGGCGGCAAAAATGTGCACCGCCGGTGTCAGACATTGTCCGGCGGCGGCGTCTCGGCCAGTTCGCGCAGGCGATCGACCTGGCGCGTCAAGAGCGGCGTGGGGTTCGTGAACCGGAGTTCCGTGTCGTAGACATCGGTCTGCAGCCCCTCACGGCTGCCGACGACATCGGCTTCCGCTTCGATCGCCTCCCGCCACCCCGCATTGCGATCCCCCACGATGCGCAGCGGCATGCGGCGGCCCAGGTCGTAGGTGCGCGCACCGGTCAGCACCAGTCCGTCCCGGTTGATGTCGCCGAGATGGCCCAGTCGCTCGTCGGTCTGCGCGTCGTACACCTCCAGTTCGAAGGATGCTTCCGGTTGCATCGGTTGATCGTCCTGGCGCTTCATCAGGGCTCTCCTTCTGTCTTGATGGCCTCTCGCAGACCTGTTCGACCTGCGGAGCTCAGACCCTCTGCCTCCGCCGTCCCACCGGACGGCGGCACACCGGAATCGTTTCCAATCCCCATGCCAGCGCCAGCCGCGCCCATACGCCCCGCAGCACCCGGCCGGGCGGCCGGGCGCAACCACGCTGTCTCGAAGGCGAACGGCGCATTCCCAAATCTGCGACTGGCGGGGGCCCCCGCGCCCACCGACAGGCAGCAGACCGGGTGCACACCGTAACGTTTCGGAAACGGAACAGGAGATGAGGCGGGGGGGTCCGAAGGAAAGAGAGCCCGTCCGCGCGTCACCGCCCAGGCATCCCCGGGCCCCTGCACCGGCTCAGACGGCGCGCCCCTTCGGCAGAGGACCCGGCCAGCCGGCGGACGCCCCCCGGCACAACCGCGGCCTGCAGGGCAACCGCCACGCGGGTGCAAGAAGCAGGGGAGCGACCCCCCCGACCCCCCCGAGGCCAGG
>CAZKKD010000026.1:0-20293 GCA_964553265.1 uncultured Planctomycetales bacterium
CTCCACGACGCTGTGCGGGTCGCCCTCCAGGACCGACCGGTCCATGAACGCCCCGGGGTCGCCCTCATCGGCGTTGCAGACCAGGTACTTCGGCGCGCCGGCGGCGTCGCGGGCGAAGCGCCACTTCCGCCCGGTGGGGAAACCGGCCCCGCCGCGGCCGCGCAGGCCGCTGGCGAGCACGCTGTCGATCACCTCGTCGGGGGTGCATTCCTTGAGGGCGCGCGTGAGCCCCTCGTAGACGCCCCGCGCGCGGGCCTCCTCCAGGCTTTCGGGATCGAGGCACCCGCAGTTGCGGAGCACGATCCGCTGCTGTCGGGCGCTGAAGGCGTCGGCGGCGGCTTCCGGGTGGGGAGCGGCGCACTCGTCCACCGGCGTCCCGCCCTCGACGTGTTCGGTCCAGATGCGCGCGGCCGTCTCGGGGGTCACCTCCACGTAAAGGGTGCGCGCGCCGTCGCGCTCGACCTCCACCAGCACCTCGCGGTGGCACATCCCGATGCAGCCCACCTTGCGCAGGCGGACGTCGTCCGCGCCTTCGGCCCGCTCGGCCAGCGCGGCGTAGACGGCCTCCGCCCCGCAGGCGATGCCGCAGGTGCCCATGCCGACGGTCACGGTTGCGTTCATGCGTTGGTCTCCTGCTGTCGATTCGCGTTTCGGATTCGATGCTGTCTGTGCAGTGGCGGCGCCGACCCTGCGGATCAGCGGTCCGTTTTGATGCCGGTCAGGCGGCGGAAGAGGCGCCAGTACCATGCGCGGATGCGGGCGAAGCGCTGTTGCAGCCACGTCCAGATCTTGACGAAGAACCGCGCCCCGAGGGCCCGGAGGTCGTCCAGGAGGCTGAAGAGCACCGGCACCACCACCAGCGTGAGCGCCGTGGCCACCAGCATGCCGAAGACCACGGCAATCGCCATCGGTCGCCACCACTGGCTCGATTCGCTCGCCAACTGGAAGACGGGGTGCGAGCCTTCCAGCAGCGGATGGAAGTCCACGCTGGCGCCGGTCACCATCGGCACGAGTCCGAGGACCGTGGTGATCGCGGTCAGGATGACCGGCCGCAGGCGCGTGCACCCCGCCGCCAGGATGGCGCGGTCGCGCGGCATGCCCCGGTCGATGAGCTGGCGCGTGTAGTCGATGAGGACGATGGCGTTGTTCACCACCACCCCCGCGAGGCTGATGCAGCCGACGCCCGTCATGATGAGGACGAACGGCTCGTCGTACAGCGCCAGGCCGAGGAAGACCCCCGTCAGCGAGAGGAGCACCGACGAGAGGATGATGAACGGGAAGACGATGGAATTGAACTGACTCACCAGGATCAGGAAGATGATCCCGATCGCCAGCAGCGAGGCCCGGGTCAGAAACGCCTGCGACTCCGCCTGGTGCTCCGCCTCGCCGGTGAAGCGGTAGGTGTACCCGGTCGGCAGCTCCAGGCCCGGCTCGTAGGCGCGGAATGTGCCGGGGTTGGCGCACTCCAACAGCAGCCGGTTGAAGCGCTGCTGCGCATCGTCTTCGTACGCGATCCGGCGGCTGTACTCGCCCAGGCGGGCCAGGCGTTCGCGGGCCGGGGCGCCTTCCGCGTCGGCCTGCTCGGCAGGGGTGACGGCCGAGATCAGTTCGGTCCGCAGGTCGTCCGCGGGATCGAACGTTTCGACAAAGCGGTTGATCTTGACGAGGAGCTCTTCTTCCGTGTTCGCCCGGAGCGGAAGGCTCAGCCCCTCCGGCAGGGCCGGGGCGACGGCGGCCGGGAGCTTCACCGCGGGCGGGGGACCCTTCGCGTCCGGGTCGAACGCTTCGTACCGGAACGCAGCACCCGCTTCGAAGAGCGGCGAACCGCTCAGCAGCTTTTCGGCCTGCCGGCGGGCGGTGTCGCCGCTGGTCTTCTCTTCGTTCACGTCGGCCTGCACGGTCACCACGCGGTCGTGATCGATGCGATGGATCTTTCCGAGTCCGCCCTCGTAGTCGATGGTCGCGACCGTGGTGAGGGGCACGATGCCGTGCGTCGGGCTGGGAATGCCGAGGCGCTCGAGCGTGCCGACCACGCGGCGGTCGCGGTCTTCGAGCCGGACGACGATGTCGTAGTCTTCGTCGTTTTCGCGATAGGTGCTGACCTCGATCCCGTTGATCGCGGCCTTGAGCGTCGCCCCGATGGTCTGGCTGGAGAGGCCGAGGAACGCGGCGCGCTTGCGGTTCACCCGCACCGAGAGCGTCGGCGCGCCCTGGGCGTAGTCGTCGCGGATGTTGCGCACGAACGGCACCCGGCCGAGCAGCCGCTTCACCTCCTCGGCCAGTTCGCCGAGCGTCCGCATCTCGCTGCCGCTGATCTCGACGTTCACCGCCGCACCGGTCGGGGGGCCCTTGTCGGGCTCTTCAACGGTCCACTTGGCGCCGGTGAAGCCTTCCATCCGCTGGCGCACATCCTCGAGCGTGTGGATGCTCCGGACGGTGCGCTCATCGTAGTCCGGGAAGAGGACGGTCACCTTGTTGTTGCCGCCCTGCGCATCGGCCTGGGCGGAGACGTGCTCGACGTTCTCGATGTCGCTCGGCGACTCGTAGGCGCGTCCTTTCCGATCCACGTACCGGTGGAACTCGACCGCATCCTCGTAGCTCGGCCGCAGGTCGGGCTGGTGGGCGAGGCGCGCCGCCTGTTCCGAAAAGACGCGCATCTCCGCGTTGCGCACCACCGCGTCGCAGTAGCTGATGTCCGCGCCCTCGGGCGTCTCCAGCTTCACCTCGGCGTACGGGGGATCGATGTTCGGAAAGAGGCGCATCGGGTTGTGGAGCCCCGTCCCGTAGACCCAGAAGAGAAACGCGGCGACGAAGACCAGCCCCGCCAGCACCAGCACCGCCAGCCGCGGACCGAGGGGAAAGAGGTGCCGCGTGAAGCGCTGCCAGCGCCCTTCGGCCCGGACGCTGCGCGGAATGTCGTACCCGATGGCCGAGGCCAGCAGGCTGCGATAGGCACGGATGATGGCGCCCCCTTCGTGGAGCATGGGGTGGTCGGTCCCGCTCATCACCTCTTCGGCCGAGCGCGGGGCCTCGTCGCCGTCGGTGCGCTTGACGCGCATCACGACCGCCGCCATCGCCGGGTTGATGACCAGCGCCACGAAGAGGCAGCTCGACAGCACCGCGATCACCGTCGTCGGCAGGTAGACCATGAACTCGCCCATGATCCCCGTCCAGAAGAGGAGCGGGACGAACGCGCCGATGGTGGTGAGCCCGGACCCGACGATGGGGTAGGCGACCTCGCTCGTCGCGCGCATGGCGGCCTCCAGTCGCGGGACGCCCTGCTGCATGAAGCGGTAGATGTTCTCGACGATGACGATGGCGTTGTCGACCAGCATCCCCAGCGCGAGCGTGAGGCTGAAGAGCACCACCATGTTGAGCGTCACGCCGAGGACGCGGAGGATGATGAAGCCGATGAGCATCGACAGCGGGATGGAGAGGCTCACCAGCACGGCGTTGCGGAGCCCCATCGCGACGCAGACGACGGCGATGACCAGGAGGAGCCCGGAGATGATGTTGTTCTCCAGGTCCGCCACCATCATGCGGATGTTGTCCGACTCGTCCACCATCCGCGTCACGCGCGTCCCCGGCGGCCAGGCCATGCGATCCTCGGCCAGGACTTCCTCGATCCCCTCGACGATCTCGATGATGTTCTCGCCGCCGCGCTTCTTGACCGAGAGGGTCACCGACGCGTCGCCGTCCAGGCGGCTGGTGTCCTGCCGATCCTTGAAGCCGTCGATCACCGTCGCCACGTCGCGCAGGTAGACCGGCGACCCTTCGGCCGGCATGTCCACCACGACGCGCTCGATCTCCTCGACCGCCTCGAACTCGCCCTCCTGGCGGAGCTGCAGCTTGCTTGCGCCGCCGCGGATGTTGCCGCCGGAGAGGTTGGCGTTCTCGCCGCTCACCACCCCCATGAGCTGCGTGTAGGGCACCGCGTAGAGGCTGATGCGGTTGAGATTCACCTCGATGTGGATCTCGCGCTCCAGGCCGCCCGCCACGTCCACCTCCAGGACGCCGGGCACGCCTTCCATCTTCTCTTCGAGGCGCTCGGCGATGCGGCGCAGCTCGATCGGCCCGGCCGGACCGCTGATGGCGCAGATGTAGATCGGCCAGTCGGTGCTGCTCACCTCCTTGACGACGGGGTCGTCGTCGAGATCGGTCGGCAGTTCCGACTTGGCGAGGTCGACCTTGTCCTTCACCTTCTGCACCGCGTCGTCGATGTCGGCGCCGATGAGGAACTCCACCTGGATGGTGCTCAGGCCCTCGGCGCTGGTGCTGCGGATCTCGTCGACGCCCTCGAGGCCCTTCAGTTTCTCTTCGATCTCCTTGGTGACCGAGCTCTCCATGTCCTCCGGCGAGACGCCGCGGTAGGTGGTGTTGATGAGCACGACGGGGATGTCCACCTCCGGCGCGGCCTCGCGCGGGAGGGCGAGGTAGCTGTACAGCCCCCCCGCGACCAGGAGCACCGTCAGGACGAAGACGGTAATGCGTTGCTGGACGGCGGTGTCGGAAATGAGCATCGGCGGGGTTCCCGGGGATCAGCGAAGGAGATCGGCCGGAGAGCCGACCTCGCGCATGACACGGACCGGCCGCCCGTCTTCCAGGCGATCCTGTCCCTGGACGACGAGGCGGTCTCCCGCGGAAAGGCCCGAACGGATCTCCGCCGTGATGAGATACTCGTCCGCCGGCAGGTCGGGCAGTTTGTCCGCACCGACGCTCTTCAGGAGACCCAGGTCCACCTTGCGGCGGCGGGCAATGTCGTCGGCGTCGGCGACGAAGACGTACTTCTCCGTCCCCCGGGGCACCACCGCGAAGAGCGGTGCGACAATGGCGTCCTGGATCCGCTGGCGCACGATGCGCGCTTCGGCGAACATGCCGGGCCGCAACGCCCCGTCGCCGTTGTCCACCGCGAGGTGCAGTTCGTACACCTGCGCCCGTTCGGTCGGCGACGAGGAGAGGAAGACCCGCTTGCCGGCAAAGATCCGTCCGTCCAGGGCCGACACGCGGATCCGGACCTCCGCGAGGTCCTTCACGCGGTCGACGTCCGACTCCGGAATGCCGACAACAACCTTCACCCGGCGGATGTCGAGCAATTCGACAATCTTCGTCCCCGGGCTTACCAGGGCGCCCGGCGCGATGAAGCGGTCGTTGACGATGGCCGCGAAGGGGGCCGTGATGGCGCAGCGTTCGAGCTGGAGCGCCGCGAGGTCGACCGCCGCTTTCGCCTGCCCTTCGTTGGCGATGGCGGCATCGAGGTCGGCCTGCGTGGTCGCGCCTTCCTGCCGGAGCTCCCGGGTGCGGCGCAGGTTTTCGCGGGCGAGGGTAAGGTTCGCTTCGGCCCGGCCCAGGCTGGCGCGGTAATCGCGCTCGTCGATGCGGGCAAGGACATCGCCCGCCGCCACCGATGCACCCTCGTCCTTCAGGATCTCCACCACGCGGCCGTTCACCTGCGCCTGGACCGTGAGCGACTCCCAGGCCCGCACCAGGCCCGGCAGATCCACATCGTCAATCAGGGGTTGCGGCGTCACCGGCCAGACAAGCACGTTGACCGCCGGCGCCTCGTACTCACCTGCATCGGCTTCGCGTTCGCGCTTCAGCCGTGCGCTCTTGGCCTGCACGGCCCAGACCATACCGACGGTGAGGACAATCAACAGCCCGACAACCAGCCCCCAGGGCAGCATCCGCCACAGGAAGATGCCCCAGGCTTCGCCGTAGCCGCGCACCGGCTCCTGCGATTCGCTGTCGGGGGGGGAAGGCGATGGATCGCCGGGGTTCGCGGGTGTCATCACGGGGGTGCTCCTCGGTCCGGAACGGTGCGCAACCTCCCCGATCCGTCGGATCGGGAATGCAGAATCCGATCCTTATACCTTCGCCCCGCACATGTGTCAAGGAAAGAGGATGTTCCGATTCGGTTACAGCGAACGGGACGGACCGGAAAAGAGAAGCGGGCGTCGCAGCCGGGTGTCTTCCGTGCGGAGGCGCCCGGGATGCTATGCGGAGGACCCGCTCGCCTCTTCACGGAGCGCGTCGGTGAAACCGTCCAGCCGCTCCAGAAAGCGCCGCGGCGTCCGTGAATGGCAGCGCTCCAGCACATAGGCGGCCAGGAGCGGGAAGATGACGCTGTATTCGCCCCAGATCTGCACCAGCTTTGCCGCATCGGCGGCCTCGTATTTGCCCCAGGTCACCGCTTCGCCGAAAGTGCAACTGCTGAGGCTGCCTTCGCGTACGTTGGCGGTGGTGATCTGCAGGCCGCGGGCCGCGCCGTGGAAGTCCTTCAGCCCCAGCATCTGGCTCACGGTCGGGCCGGTCTGCTGGATGAAGTTCTTCGGTCCCCCGCCGCCAAGCTCCACGAAGCCGCCTTCCCCGCCCTTGTAGGCGAGTGCGGCCGACCGCAGGATGTCGGCCTGGGGGCTGAACGCGACGTCGATCCCCTCCCAGGCCAGCCGCGCCAGGTTCATGGCGATGCTGTGGTTGGTCAACGAGTCCCAGAAGACCGGCGTCCCCGTCCGCGCCGCGGCGGCAACGAAGCTCCGCTCCGGGTGCGGCGCCGTCTCCAGCGTCCACCGTCCGAGGAGATCCATGAAGCGCGCGCTGTCGAGCGGGCGCTCCGTCAACGCGTCCCGGCATTCGCGGACAAAACGGCAGACCAGGGCGTCCTGGGCTTCGAGGGTTTCCTCCTCCCGGATGCCGATGTCATAAATGCGCGTGTCGCCTCGCTTTGCGAGTTCATCGTCGTCCCCGACCGGGCTCACCGCCTTGACCGGCAGATCGAACGCGAAGTGGAGATCATGGTACGCCTGCGCACCGGTGGTGCAGATGACGTCGACAAACCCCTCCTCCAGGAGCTGCGTCACCAGCCCCCCGAGGCCGCCGGCAATGCCGGCGCCCGCAATGCCGAGCCAGATGCTGCACCCGTCGTCGATCATCCGCCGCCACAGCTCCGCACCGCGGTGGACCACCCGCGCCTCAAAGCAGCTCGCCCCCAGCAGGTCGACGAACGCGTCCACCCCCATGCCCGGGGTATAGCGTACCGGCCGGATGTCCGGGGCGTTGCGGAAGAGCGAATGGTCGGGGCAGGGCATCAGGCATCCTTTCCTTGTCTCTTGTGTCTCGAAATTCCGTCGCGGGCCGCGTGATGCAACGGGTTCAGGCCCGCAGCTCCGGGCCCCACCAGCCCAGCATCCGGTGCGCCAGGCGCGCCATCGCAAAGGCGGAGGGCGGATCGCCGCCGCAGAGCTCCATCACGTCCACCCCGAGCACACGTTTTTCGCGAAAAACGGTTTCGAGCATGGCATTCACCTGCGCCCAGTGCAGTCCGTTCGGTTCGGGCTATCCGGTGGCGCGAACGCCGGACGGGTCGAAGGCGTCCGCATCCAGGGTGAGGTCGACCCGCTCCGGCAACCGCGCCAGGGCGTCGCGCAAGGCAAAGCTTTCGTCGTGCAGTTGGTGGGCAAACCCGACGGCCCAGCCTTTCTGCCGGATGGCTTTCGCCTCTTCCGCCGAGAGGCTGCGGATGCCGAGCTGCAGCACCGCGTCGGTGGTTTCGCGGATGCGCGCCATGACGCACGCGTGGCTGTGCGGGGTGCCGTCGTACGTCTCCCGCAGGTCGGCATGCGCGTCGAGCTGCACCACCCCGACCGGTCCGTCGGCCGCCTCGGCCACCGCGGCGTAGACGCCGGCGGTGAGGGAGTGCTCGCCCCCGACCGCGAGGACGCGCTGCCCCGCCCGCAGCACCGCGCGCGCCGCGTCCCGCGCGGCCGTGACCGCGGCGGCGGGGTCGTCCGGCAGCTTCGGCGCCGCATGAGTCGTCACGCCGACCGCGCCGGGCTCGCACGCCAGCACCTCGTCGTAGAGCTCCACCTGGGTGGAGGCTTCCAGGAAGGCGCGCGGCCCGTCCGCAGCGCCCCGGCCCCACGAGACCGTCCCTTCGTACGGCAGCGGCAGGACGCCCACCCGCGCCGTCGCGGGCGCACCCCACGGGGTCTCGGGTCCCAGGTCGAGAAACGGCGGCAGCGTGGGGTCGTCCGGCATGCTGTTCCCTCCGGTCGCGGCCAGGGGCAACAGCCTCCCGGCGCGGCAGCGGTGTCAGACCGTGTCGGTCCGCCGGCCGCGTTCGTCGGCGACCTGCAGATAGGTGTAGTCGTCGAGGCTGGCCTCCACCCGGCGCATGAAGGGCGCGGTGTGCTCCAGGTCGATCAGCCCCCGACGCAGCGCCATCTCCACGTGCTCGCGCAGCCGCGCCAGGAGATCCCGGCGATTGTACTGTACGTACGCCAGCGCGTCGACAATGCTGTCGCCCTCCACCGTCTTGTCGATCACGTACCCGTCCGGTCCCGACGAGACGTGCACCACGTTCGTATCGCCGAAGAGGTTGTGGAGATCCCCCAGCACTTCCTGGTACGCGCCCACCAGAAAGGCGCCGAGGTAGTACGGTTCGCCCCGCCGCAGCGGGTGCAGCGGCAGCGTGTCGCGCACGTCCCAGAGATCGACGAAGCGATCAATCACCCCGTCGGAGTCGCAGGTGATGTCGGCCAGGATGCCGCGCGCGGTCGGCCGCTCGTCCAGCCGGTGCAGCGGCACGATGGGGAAGAGCTGCTTGATGGCCCAGTGGTCCGGCAGCGACTGGAAGAGCGAGAAGTTGCAGTAGTAGGTGGTCGAGAGCATCCGCTCCAGGCCTTCCAGTTCGTCGGGCACGTAGTCCAGGTCCCGGATGTAGTCGCGGATGCGGCGGCAGATCTCCCAGAAGATCTCTTCCGCCGCGGCCCGTTCCTCAAGCGTGATCTGCTGCAGGCCGAAGAGGACCAGCGCTTCCTGCCGGAGCTCCAGCGCGGTGTGGAAGGTGGACTGAAAGTTCTTTCCCGCGAAGTCGTCCAGCGCCTTGCGCATGGCGTGTACGGCAGGCGCGGCCTTACGCGGCACCTTCGGCAGCTCCGCCGCCTGCCCCAGTCCGCTGGCGGCCAACGCCTCCACGACCAGGACCGAGTGGTGCGCCACCAGCGCCCGGCCGGCCTCGCTGACGATGACCGGGTGGGGCAGATCGTGCTCATCGCAGACGCTCTTCACCCCCCCGACGATGCAGTCGGCATACTCCTGCAACGAATAGTTCGACGACGAATCGAAGTTGGTGCGGCTGCCGTCGTAGTCGACGGCCAGCCCTCCGCCCACATCCAGGTGCGATACCGGCGCACCCAGCCGGCGGAGTTCACGGTAGAACGCGGTCGCCTCGCGCAAGGCGTTGCGGATCCGCTGAATGTCGGGAATCTGGCTGCCGACGTGAAAGTGCAGGAACTGCAGGCAGTCGAGGCGGCGGCGCTTTTTGAGGAGCCGCACCGCTTCCAGGATCTCGCTCGCCCGCAGGCCGAACTTGCTGCGGTCGCCGCCGGACGATTTCCAGAGGCCCTGCCCCTGCGTCGAGAGCTTCATCCGCACCCCGAGCAGGGGATCGACCCCCATCGCCTTCGCTTCGTGGAGAACGGCGGGCAGCTCGTGCGGCTTTTCGATGACGATGAAGATGCGGCACCCGATCTGCCGCGCCGAGAGCGCGGTGCGGATGTAGTCCGGATCCTTGAAGCCGTTGCAGACGATGAGCGCTTCGGGGTTGTTGTGGAGCGCCATCGCCACCAGGAGCTCGGCTTTCGATCCCACCTCGAGTCCAAAGTCGTACGGCCGGCCGTGGTGCGCGATGTCCTCCAGCACGTGGCGGTGCTGGTTCACCTTGACGGGGTAGACCCCCCGGTATGCCCCGGTGAAACCGTGGGTCTCCATCGCCTTGCCGAACGCGTCGGCCAGGCCGGCCATGCGGCGCTGCAGAATGTCGGTGAAGCGGATGAGGACCGGGGGCTTCATCCCGCGCAGGCGAATCTCATCGACGAGATCCTTGAGATCGATGTCCGGGTTGTCGCCGGTTCCGCGCAGGCAGAGGTGGCCGCGTTTGCTGACGTCGAAGATGCCCTGCCCCCAGCGGCGTACGCCGTAGAGGTCGCTGCTCTCCTCCGGACCCCACGTTTCGGGCAGGTCCTGTTTCTTCACCTTCAACCGCTGCCGCTGGGTCATCTTCGGTCCCCTCCGTTTCCGTGTCCGGCGGGAGTGTACGCTGTCGCCGGTTGCTCCGCAAGATCCTGCCGTGTCCGGCGCTTCGGAATTCCCCCCCCGCTGCGCGTTTGCGGAACCAGCCGGAAGGGCGCAATCCCGTTCCATCGCTTCCCGCCGGGTGCAGGCCGCCGCCGACCGCCCGGGCGCCCGGCGCATCATGAGGAAACAGCTTTTGACACGCCGCCGGGGCCGGAGTATCTCCATACGGGCATCCCCGCCGCACCGGACCGGTGCGGTCGGTTCCGTGTCGGGAGATTCCCTGTGCCGCGACTCTGGCCCCATGCGCTCGCCGTCACCGGCATCGCCCTCCTCGTCGTGGCCCTTCTTGGCCGGAACGCCCCGGACACGGCGCGGTACCTCACCGAAGCCCGGCACCTGGTCGAAACGGGGACCTTCAGCCTGGACGGCGTGCACCCCACCGGACGCGATGCGCCGGGGTTGCCGTTCCTGCTGGCGCTCTTCCTGCTCGTCGGCCTGCCTCCGGCGGGAAGCGCACTGGTCGCAAACGCGTTCGCCACCGGGGCGACGGCGTGGGCGATCGGGTGGGCGGTCGGGCGCATCAGCGGACCGGACGCGCCGCGCAGGCTCCCGGTCGTCGCGGTCTACGCGACCGGCCTCTTCCCCACGGTGCTCGGCAGCGCCGTCTTCGTGCTGACCGAGTCCGTGCATACCGCGCTCCTCACCGGCGGGATGGTGCTTCTCCTCGACGGGCTCCTGCAGGGGCGGGGCGGACCGATCCGGCACTGGCTGGGCGGCGGGACGCTGCTGGCGCTGGCGGCGCTCGTCCGTCCGGCGGCGCTGGTCGTCCCGTTCCTCGCCGCTCCCGTGCTCCTGGCCGCCCTCGTCCGCGGTCGCGACGACAAGGCCGGGACCGTCGAAGCTGGCGAAACCCCGACCCCGGCGCGCCGCTGGGGGTCCGCCGGTATCCGTGTCGGCTGCATGCTCGGGGCCGCGGTGCTGGTGCTGCTGCCCTGGACGCTCCGCAACTGGGCCGCGTTCGGTACACCGACGCCAGGGTCGCTCCACAGCGGCGCGGTGCTCTATGTCGGCGCGCATGCCGGGTGGGATGCCGAATACCCCGACCGCGACGTGTACGAGGCTGTTCTCGGTCCCGACCCCGGTCCGCTCCACGAAGCCGACGCCGAACTCCGCCGCCGCGCCCTGAAACGCATTCGGTCCGATCCCGTCGCGTGGCTGGCGCTGGCGCCGAAAAAGCTGTTCCGCTTCTGGCTGGGCGTCCCCGGCGCCAAGCGGCAGATCGAGCGCACCTGGCTCCGCGAGGGCATCCGTGCCGCCACCGTTCTCCTCCTCCTCCTCGCGGCGACGGGGGTCTGGCGGCACCGCCGGGAAGCCTGGGCCTGGTGGCTGCTGCTGCTTCCGGTGGCGCTGGCTGCGGTGCATACCGTGCTCTTCGCCATGGCGCGGTTTCGCATCCCGGCCGATCCGTGCCTCATCCTCCTGGCGGCGACTGTTTTTGTGCCGGCGCGGCCAGCCGCCGCGGAGGCAGCCGATCCCGAATGAGTCCTGCCGAACGTCCCGCTTTTGACGGTATCGCCCTTTCCGGAACAGCGGCGCGCTTTCCCGCTTGTCAGAACCGGACGGACGCGGTAGGTTGTGCACGGATTCGTTATCGGACGGAGGAAGAAACGGTGGCCGGATCCGTCCCGCCGCCGGCAGGCACGTTTCGGGCTGGAGGAACGCCGCATGGACATCGAACTCTGGTTGCGTGAGCTGGATCGTCTCAACGGCTCCGACCTTCACCTGAAGGTGGGCCGTCCGCCGCTGATTCGCATCGGCGGCGACCTGCAGCCCACCGACGCGGCGCCGCTCACCGACGAGGAACTCCGCGCCACGCTCTACCAGATGATGGGCCAGCGCATCGTTCAGTCCTTCGAAGAGAAGATGGAGGCCGACTTCAGCTACGAGATCGAGGGGCTGGCGCGCTTCCGCGTCAACGTCTTCGTCCAGCGCGGCCGCGTCGGGTGTGTGATGCGTCTCATTCCCATCGACACGCCCACCATCGACGGGCTCGGCCTGCCCCCGGTGCTCAAAACGATTTCCGAAAACCTGGACGGACTCGTCCTGGTCACCGGCCCGACCGGCAGCGGCAAGTCCACCTCGCTCGCCGCCATGATCGAGCACGTCAACACCAGCGAGCCGCTGCATATCATCACCATCGAGGACCCCATCGAGTTCGTCTACGAGGACAAGGTCGCCACCATCAACCAGCGCGAGCTCGGCCTCGACACCGGGTCGCTGAACAATGCGCTGCGCGCTGCGCTGCGCCAGGACCCGGACGTCATCCTGATGGGCGAGATGCGCGACCCCGAGACCATCGGCTTCGGCATCACGGCGGCGGAAACCGGCCACCTGGTCTTCGCGACGCTTCACACCAACGACGCCAAGCAGACGATCGAGCGTATCCTCGACACCATGCCGCCGGACGCGCGCGACATGGTGCGCGCCCAGCTGGCGCTGCTCCTGCGCGCCATCATCTGCCAGCATCTCTGCAAACGCGCCGACGGCACCGGGCGCATCGCGGCACAGGAGATCCTCGTCAACAGCCCGCAGATGAGCCAGCTCATCGAGGAAGGCAAGACCCGCTCCATCGACCGGGCGCTCATGGAAGGCGGCTATTACGGCATGCAGACCTTCAACCAGGCGCTCTACGCCCTGGTGCAGAAGGGCGAGGTTACGCAGGAAGAGGCCCTCGCCGCCACCGCCAATCCGGAAGATCTCCGCCTCATGTTCCGGGGCATCCGCCGCGGAACGAGTTCGGACGAAACCGACGGCAGCGGCGGTCCGGCGCCCATGCCCGGCAGCGATGCGCCAAAACCGAAGGACGGCGCGAAGATTGATCGCGGATTCGATTTTTGATGTTGGACATTAGTTGTTTTATACATTCGATTTGCATCTTTTTTTCGGGTTGTTGTACCAGATTTATCATATCCCATTGTGGTATTTTTTGATTCAGAAAAAGTTGGTTTTTCCTTTGCGATCATTCGAGGAAATCCATACAATCTTGCGTTGAGAACAGACAACCCGTAAGCTTGTTTTCTGGAGAACGGGCGCCTCGGGACAATTGCGTGCTTGCGCATCGGGTCGGCCTCGTTTCCGCGGCAGGCCCGGCCTTTGTTTTCCGGCTGGCTCTTGTCCGTGAAGAAGGGGAAACACGTGTCGGTCAACGTTCAAGAGCTGTGGGGAACCATTTGCCGCCAGGTCGAGTCGGACCCCCGCTATGAACTGCTTTCGCCCTGGATGGGCGAACTGGACCTCGACGATTCGGCCAGCAACCGTCTCCGGGTCCGCCTGCGCAACCGGGGTCTGCAGCCGTATCTGACCCGCCAGCATCTGCATCTGTTGAGCGAAGCCGCCACCCCCGCCCAGGGCGAAGCCCCGTCGGTGGTGCTCGCCTCGGACGACGGCGCCCCGGCGCTGGAGTATCTGCCGCCGAAGTCTGCCGCTCCCGCAACGACGCCCCCCTCCGAACCGGCCACCACGGCGCCGGAGACCCGCACCCCTCCGAAGTTTGCAACGACCGGTCTCAACGGCGATTATACCTTCGAGAATCTTGTCCTCGGTCCGGCCAACCGGCTCGCCTATGCTGCAGCGCAGGCCGTGGCCAGCCGTCCCGGACAGACCTACAACCCCCTCTTCGTGCACGGGCCGGTGGGCATGGGCAAGACGCATCTGCTCCAGGCCATCTGTCACCAGGTTGCCCAGGTGCAGCCCGGTTGCCGGGCAGAGTATGTGCTGACGGAAAACCTGGTGCACGCGCTCGGGGCCTCCGCGTCGCCCGGTGCGCTGGAGACGCTGCGCAACCGCATCCGCCAGGCCGACGTGCTCGTGGTGGACAACGTGCATCTCCTGGCCGAACACGACAGCGCGCAGGAGGAGTTCTTCACCCTCTTCAATGCGCTCTACAACCAGCACAAACAGATCGTGGTTTCCAGCAGCGCCTCCCCGATGACGATGGAGGGCATGCGCGAGGCGCTTCTCAGTCGCTTCAAGTGGGGCCTCATCGTGGAACTGGAGCCCCCGACGCCGGAGATGAAACTCGGCATCATCCGCCGCAAGAGCGAGCAGACCGGCTTCGTCCTGCCGGAGGAGGTCCAGACCTTCCTGTCCGAAAACGTCACCGGCAACATCCGCGAGCTCGAAGGTGCGCTCATGAAGCTCATGGGCTACACCTCGCTCCTGAATCAGAGCCTGGACGTGTCGATCGCCAAGCAGGTGCTCCGCGAGTACCTGCCGCTCAGCGGCAGCCGCAATATCACCATCAAGGATATCCAGACCACGACCTGCGAAGCGTTCAACATCACGCTCGCGGATATGCTGTCAAAGAAGCGTGCCCGTTCGCTGGTGCTCCCACGGCACATCGCCATGTACCTGGTCCGGCATCTCACCAATGCTTCGCTGGAAGAGGTCGGCCTCCACTTCGGCGGACGGGATCACAGCACGGTCAAACACGGCTGCGAAAAGGTCATGCAGCTTCTGGAATCGGACGCAAACATTCAATTCACCGTCAATGCCATCAAGCGGAAGCTGTTGGCAACCGGTTGAAAACGATTCTCCGTTACCGTTCGGAACGGTTGGATTCTGTCGAAATCCCGACGCCGGCGCCTGCGAATTCATCGGCATTCGACAGCAACCCTACAGCCTTCCCGCATCGGCGGGGAGGCAAAGGTTGATTGACACAACTGCAGCGTTTTGAAGGGATTCCATCCTTTGAGCCGCTGCCGTTCAACAGTGTAGAAAACCTTTGTTTCTCTCTTTCTTTCCTGTAGGGAAAAGAGAGGAAAGAAAGAACGCTCTTCGACGTCGAATCCGAACGGTTCTCCGGGAGAGGATGCGATGGAATTCACCTGCTCGCGACACGCTCTGCACGAAGCCCTGGCGCTCCTCAACAGCGTGGTGCCGGCGCGCAGCGCCAAGCCGATTCTCCAGAACATCCGCATCTCCGGCGGCGAAGGCAACTGTATCGAGCTGGCGGCCACGGATCTTGAGGTCGGCCTCTTGTATCGTCTCGATGTCGAAACCCTCAGCGATCCGCAGACAACCGCGCTGCCGGCCGGCGAGCTGGCCAACATCGTCCGCGACGCCTGGGGCGACAGCATTACCATTCGCATCGACAACAACCGCGCCGAGGTGGTGACCGAGGGCGGGCGGTTCCAGATTCCGGGCGAGAGCGCGGACGACTTTCCGGACATTCCCACCGTCGACGAGAGCAAGGCCGCCGAGATCCGCGCGGAGGACCTGGAGACCGCGATCGGCCGGGTGCTCTTCGCCACGGCGCGCGAAGAGCAGCAGTATGCCCTGGCCGGCATCTATCTCGCTATCGAAGACAAGCGGCTCGATCTGGTCGCGACCGACACCTTCCGCCTGGCTCTGGCGCAGGCGCCGCTCCACGCGTCGGCCGAGCCCGCGACCGCCATTGTTCTCGCCAAGGGCATGCACGAGCTCCAGCGGCTGCTGTCGGACGAGGAGATGGTCCGGCTGCAGATCTCCGATGCGCAGTGCTTCGCCGCCACCAGCCGCGCGACGTTGGTCAGCCGGCTCATCGAAGGCAAGTTCCCCCAGTACCAGAACGTCATCCCGAAGGATCTCGGCCGGAAGGTTTCGGTCTCGCGGGTGCGGCTTCTGGAAGCGCTCCGGCAGGCGGCGCACCTGGCGAATCCGGAGACGCGCGCCGTCAACCTGGTGGCGCACGACGACTGCCTGGAGGTCCGCACCAGCGGAGGGCACGGCGGCGAAGCCGAGCTCCGCATCGACGCGGAGGTGGAGGGTGGAGAGGTCTCTGTCCAGTTCAACTACACCTATCTCGTCGATGTCCTCAAGGTGCTTGAAGAGGAGACGGTCACCCTGCAGTTGCGGGACCGTGAATCGCCGGGCCGGATCGACGCGAAGCAGTACACCTACGTTCTCAGTCCTGTCTGCGGTCGGGGCTGATCGGCGCCATGCATTTCGGACCGGATCGACGCGCGGGACGGACCGACTATTACGATCTCAAGCGGACCGAGACGCTGAAGGATCCGCTGAAGCGGTTTTTGAAAACGAGCGGCGTGGGCTGGATGCTGAAGCACCAGGACCTCGTCGCCTTCTGGGCGGAAGCGGCCGGCGACGCCATCGCCGCGGAAACCCGGGTGCGTGGACTGCGTAGCGGCGTGCTCCACGTCGACGTCTACTCCCCGGCTCGCAAGGCGGAGCTCGAACAGTTCGGCGGCGCGACGCTGGTGCGCGTCTTGTCGGAACACATGCCGGTGGCTTCCATCCGGAGCATCCGGTTTCACCTGGCGGAGCGACCCGCACCGCCGGACGGCGGCAGGGCCGCGGAGGACGAACGCTAAATGGCCAAGGAATACAAAGCCGACAGCATCAAGGCGCTCGAAGGACTCGAAGCGGTGCGCAAGCGCCCGGGCATGTACATCGGCGACACCGGTCCCCGGGGCATGCACCACCTCGTCTACGAGGTCGTGGACAACAGCATCGACGAGGCGATGGCCGGCTACGCGTCGCGCGTGGGCCTGACGCTCAACAGCGACGGGTCCGTCTCGGTCATGGACGACGGGCGCGGCATTCCCGTCGACTGGCACAAGGACAAGCAGATGTCGGCCCTCACCGTCGTCATGACGGTGCTGCACGCCGGCGGCAAGTTCGAGCACGACGCGTACAAGGTTTCCGGCGGCCTTCACGGCGTGGGCGTGAGCGTGGTCAATGCCCTCTCCGAGTGGCTGGAGGTGGAGGTCTACCGCGACGGGGTGATCCACTACCAGCGCTACGAGCGCGGCATTCCCCAGGGCGAGGTGGAGGAACGCGGCAAGACCAAGCGCAGCGGCACCAAGGTCGTCTTCAAGCCCGACCCCGAGATCTTCGTCGACGTCGATGATCTCGCCTTCGACTACGACACCCTGGTCACGCGCATGCGCGAACTCGCGTTCCTCAACAAGGGCCTGGCCATCCAGATCACCGACGAGCGCGAAACCGAGCGCACCGAAACGTTCCAGTACCAGGGCGGCATCAAGGCCTTCGTCGAGCATCTCAACCAGAACAAGAACACGATCCACAACGACATCATCTACTTCGAAACCAAGGATCCCGGCAACAACATCGAGTGCGAAGCCGCCCTGCAGTACAACGACAGCTACAACGAGAATGTCCTCTCGTTTGCGAACAACATCAACACGCACGAAGGCGGCACGCATCTCTCGGGTTTCCGTTCGGCGCTCACCCGCACCATCAACGCCTGGGGCCGCAAGAACAACATCATCAAGGACGATGGCCTTCAGGGCGAGGACTGTCGCGAGGGCCTGGCCGCCATCATCAGCGTCCGCGTGCCCGATCCGCAGTTCGAAGGCCAGACCAAGACGAAGCTCGGCAACCGCGAGGTGCAGGGCATCGTCGAGGCCGCGGTGAACGATGCCCTCGGCACCTACTTCGAGGAGCATCCCGGCAACGCCCGAAGCGTGGTGAACCGCGCGTTCCAGGCCTCGGCCGCGCGGCAGGCCGCCCGCAAGGCGCGCGACCTGGCCCGGCGCAAAAACGCCCTTTCCGCGGGCGACATGCCGGGCAAGCTGGCCGACTGCATCAGCCGGGACCGCGAAACCACCGAGATCTACCTCGTCGAGGGCGACAGCGCCGGCGGGTCGGCCAAGGTCGGGCGCGACACCCGGACCCAGGCCATCCTCCCGCTCCGGGGCAAGATCCTCAACGTCGAGAAGCATCGTCTCGACAAGGTGCTCGAAAACAAGGAGATCAGCGCCATCCTCGGCGCCCTCGGCACCGGCATCGGCAAGGACGAGTTCAACATCGAAAAGCTCCGCTACGGCCGCATCATCATCATGACCGACGCCGACGTGGACGGCTCGCACATCCGCACGCTCATCCTCACCTTCTTCTACCGGTACATGCCGGAGCTGATCCAGCAGGGCAAGATCTACATCGCCCAGCCGCCGCTCTACCGCGTCAAGCACAAGAAGAAGATCGAGTATCTCCTCACCGAGGAAGAGATGAACCGCGCGATGCTCAACTTCGGCATCGACGGCACCGCACTGGAATACCGCGACAACGGTGCGTCGGTCACCCTCGAGGGGGATCAGCTCCGTCCGCTCCTGCAGGAGATCACGCGCCTCGAACGGCTCACCCGCGCGCTCGACCGGCGCAACATTCCCCTGCGGCGCTATGTCGAGCTTCGCAACGAGTTCGGCCGCTTTCCGAAGTACCGCGCCTTTCTGGAGGACAGCGAGGAGGAGATCTTCTTCCCCGACGACGAGAGCCTCGAATCCTTCATCAAGAAACAGGAAGCCGCCGGTACGCCCGTCGAGGTGGTGGAGGACGAGGAGTTCGCCCTCCAACCCGTGGTTGCGGACGAGGGCGAGGACGAAGAGAACGGAGAAGCCAAGCGCACCCTCCACCTCTCCGAGTACATCTTTTCGCAAGACATGGAGAAGGCGGCCGGCGTGCTGGAAGAGGCCGGCTTCCGGATGCTCGACTATCTCCCGCCGGAGGACCCGGGCGAGGAGGGCCGCTTCTTCCTCGCCAGCGGCGGCGGCGAGCGGCAGGTCCGCAGCCTCGCCGAGGTCCTCGACGGCATTCGCGAACTCGCCAAGAAGGCCCGCGAGATCCAGCGCTACAAGGGCCTCGGCGAAATGAATCCCGACCAGTTGTGGGAAACGACCATGGACCCGGAGCGCCGGACGCTGTTGCAGGTCTCCATCGGCGATGCGGCGGACGCGGACAACCTCTTCACCATCCTCATGGGCGAGCTGGTCGAACCGCGCCGCGCCTTCATCGAGCGCCACGCCGCCGAGGTGGTCAATCTGGACGTGTAGTCCGCCGCGCCCCGACCGGCCCGGCTCTGGAACGACAGGAACGAACCGCATGACCCCAGACGAAACCGTGCTGCCCGCGACCACCGGCCTCCGCGACATCCGCATCGAGGACGAACTGCGGACCAGCTACATCACCTACTCCATGAGCGTCATCGTCAGCCGCGCGCTGCCGGACGTCCGCGACGGGCTCAAGCCGGTGCACCGGCGCGTGCTGTACGCGATGCGGGATCTCAATCTCACCCACCGATCCAAGCACCGCAAGTGCGCAAAGGTGGTCGGCGACTGCATGGGCAACTACCACCCCCACGGCGACACCTCCGTTTACGACACCCTCGTCCGCCTGGCGCAGCCCTGGAGCATGCGCTACCTGCTTGTCGACGGGCAGGGCAACTTCGGCTCCATCGACGGCGATCCTCCCGCGGCGATGCGGTATACCGAGGCCCGCATGGGACGCCTCGCCGAGGAGATGCTCGAAGACATCGACAAGGATACCGTCGACTTCGCGCCCACCTACGACGAGAACGCGATGGAGCCCACCGTGCTCCCCGCGAAGGCGCCGAACCTCCTCATCAACGGGTCCACCGGCATCGCCGTCGGCATGGCCACCAACATGCCCCCGCACAACATGAAAGAGGTCTGCCAGGCGCTCATCAAGATCTGCGACGATCCGGAGATCGACGACAAGGAACTCTTCAAGATCGTCAAGGGCCCGGACTTCCCCACCGGCGGACTCATCTGCGGCCGGGCCGGCATCTACGAGGCCTACACCACCGGCCGCGGCAAGGTGACGGTGCGCGCCCGCTGCCACATCGAGACCGTGGGCAAGGATCGCCAGCGCATCGTCGTCACCGAGATCCCCTACCAGATCAACAAGGTCCGCATCCTCGAATCGATCGCCAATGCCGTCAAGCAGGACAAGATCGACGGCATCAGCGCCATTCACGACTACAGCGGGCGGGACGGGCTCAACGTCGCCATCGAGCTCAAACGCGGCGTGGACGCGGAGGTCATCCTCAACCAGCTCTACAAGCTGACGCCGCTGCAGGACACCTTCAGCATCATCAACATCGCCCTCGTCGACGGCAAGCCCTGCACGCTGACGCTGCGGCAGATCCTCGAGGCCTTCCGCGACCACCGCTTCGAGGTCATCCGCCGCCGGACGCTCTACCAGCTCAACAACGCCCTCGACCGGGCGCACCTCCTCGAGGGCCTGCTGAAGGCGACCGACCACATCGACGACGTCAGCGCCACCATCCGCGGCGCCGCAGACGCCCCCACCGCCAAGGCGGCGCTGAGAGCGCGCTCCACGCCCTCCGCCCGGCCGACGCACGCCATTCTCGACATGCCGCATCGCCGCCCCCCCGCGCCCGCGC
>CAZKKD010000027.1:0-4584 GCA_964553265.1 uncultured Planctomycetales bacterium
GGGGGGAAGCCGGCGAGCTGGAGCGTGACGTCGTCGAGGGTCGGGGGGGTGCGGCCGCGCTCGACGCGCTCGCGCCAGGTGGCGCGCCGGTTCTGCACCCAGACCCCCGCCCAGCGGTCGTCCATGAGCACGAGGACGCGGACGTCGGGGTCGTTGTCGCCCACGAGGCGCTGCTTGGGGCGGGCCCAGTCGACGCCGGCGAGGAAGTCGGCCAGCGCGCGGTAGTGGTGGTAGAGGTCGTGGCGCTCGAGGTAGTAGTCCCACCACCAGATCATGGGCGTGCCGGCGTGCCGGCTGAACGCGCCGGCCCAGAGCGCGTTGTGCAGCGCCACGCCCTCGGTGTCGGCGTCGTTGAAGGGGTTGTCCTCGTTGGTGCCCATGTAGCCGAACTCGGCCAGGAGCGTCGGGCGCCCGAAGCCGGCCAGCCGCGCGCGGGTGTGCAGGACCAGCGCCGCGGCGTCGTTCTCCACCGGGTCGCGCCACATCGGCAGGCGGCGGATGTAGCTGTGCTGCTGGACGATGTCGAGCTCCGGCAGGCGCCAGAGCGCGTCCCAGACCTCGTTCCAGCCGAGGCTGGTGGTGACGGGGTGGCCGTAGGGGTCGAGCGCGCGGAGGCGGCGGGCGGCCTGGCGCGTCCAGGGGAGGTAGTAACGCTCGGCCAGCTCCGCGTCGGTGAGGGCCGCGCCGGCCTCGGTGTCCCACCAGTATTCGAGGGTGTAGTTCATCTCGTTCCAGAGTTCCCACGCGAAGAGGTTGGGGTAGCCCCCGTAGCGCGCGACCACGTAGCGCAGCTTGGCGGCGTGGATGCGGATTGCCTCCGGGTCGGTGAAGAAGTCGGGCCGGACCCGGCAGGGGCCGTTGGGGGCGAAGTAGGGGCCCGCTTCCGGGGAGTGGAGGAAGTCGTGGAAGTTGTCGAGGCAGAGCTTGATGGTGATGCCCCGCTCGCGCGCGGCGGCGAAGACGGCGTCGATCTGGGCGGCCTCGCCGAGGTCGTAGGCGTAGGGGGTGGGCGTCTCGAACTGGAAGCCCCAGGTGCAGAGCCAGAGACGGGTGTGGTTGCAGCCGCTCTCGTGGAGGCGGTCGAGGTAGTGGACGTACCCGCTCACGCCCGACTCGCCCGGGGGCCAGCAGACGTTGAAGCCGATGGCGAAGAAGCCGCTGCCGTCGGCGTAGCCGAGGGTGTCGCGCCGGTCCGGGAGGCGGCGGAGGAAGCCCTTGCCTTCCGCGGCCGCCACCGCCACCGCGCCCTGCCAGAGCGTCCGGCGGACCGCGGGCGCGTCCGGCGGGGTCTCCACCAGCAGCAGCCGCACCTGGTGGAGTCCGGGCTGCATGGGGGTGTAGCGCACCCGCCAGTGCGCCGGCGTGTCGGCGAGGGGCTCGGGGGTTTCGACCACGCGGATGCGCGTCCCGCCGTCGGGGAGCGTCTCGGGCGCTTCGCGGCGGAGGAAGCGGTGGGGGCGGGTCCAGTAGGCCGGGACGGTGCGGGTGGTCCCGTCGGGGCAGCGGACTTCGGCGTCGAGGCGGCGGACGTGCGGGTTGAATTTCGGCACGCCGTCGCACTGGAAGTCGAGCTCCCAGAAGGCGTGCTGCCGCGCCTCGGCCGGTGCGCGGAGGAGCCGGAACGCGGGGCGCGTCTCCGCGGCGGGCACCACAACGGCGCTGGCGAGAAGCAGCACGACGGGGAGCAGGATGCGCCGGATCTTCATGCGCGGCAGTATAGGGCGCCCGGCCCGGCTGCGTCAACCCGCCGGCCGCGGCCGGCGGGGTCATTCGGTTTGCCTTCTCCCGTCGGGAGAGGGCGGGGGTGCGGGCGCGAACCGGCTGGAAACGCCCTCACCCTGACCCTCTCCCGGGGGGAGAGGGAAGCTGCTGCCGGAGCGGGGCCGACGGGTTCCGGGCGACCTGGCGAACATGGGATGGCCCGGCCGCGGAGCCGGACGGGCTCTGGACACGGGGAGCGGGGTGCGGTATATACGGATCTGTCAACGACTCGCAATCGCCGCAGCATCGCGCACCACCGCCACGGAGGCCGCCCATGTCCGCGCCCGTCGACGTCCGCGCCTGGATCGATCACGCCGCGCACCTGGCCGTTGTCGCCTTCGACCGCGACCCGGAGGCGGCCCGGGCCGAAGCCGCCGTGGACGAGCCCGTCCGCGCGGCGCTGGATGCCCTCCACCTCCACAACGCCACGCTCTGGGGCTTCGAGGACGAGGTGCGGCGCGACGACATCGGCGACGCCGCCATCGCCCAGTGGAAGCGCCGCATCGACGCGGAGAACCAGGCCCGCAACGACGCCATCGACCGGGTCGACCGGGCGCTCCGCGAGCGGCTGGCGGCCGACGGGCGCGTGGACGACCCGGCGCTGCCGCTCAATACCGAGACCCCGGGCGGCGCCTTCGATCGGCTGAGCATCCTGGTGCTGCGCCGGCGCGCGCTGGACGCCGAGGCCGGCCGCACCGACGCCGACGGCGCCCATCGCGAGCGTTCGGCCCGCCGGCGCGCCGAGGTGGCCGAGCGGATCGACGACCTCGCCGGCAGCCTTTCGGCGCTCCTGGACGACATCTTCGCCGGCCGGAAGCGGCTGAAGAGCTACGCGACGCACAAGCTCTACAACGACCCGGAGACGAACCCTGCCGTCCGCAACGCAAACCGGAAGGCGCGGGGGCCGTCGGCCTGATCCACTGGCATCAAGGTTTGGCGGGAGACGATCAAACAGCAGACACAGATGACACAGATAGACACGGGTACAGATCCAGCACGAATGGTGTGAGACGCACGCCGGAACAGCAGGACTGCAGAATCCGGATGGATGTGGAACGGGAAGATGCGGGAGGACCCGGAGCGGTGGGGGGCTATGCATTTCGGGCCTTGTCTGCCCCTGTTTTTTGGGTGCATCCGTTTGTATCTGTGTCATCTGTGTCCTGGTGTTGAGACGCGCGTAACGCAGTGGCCCCGGATGGGCAAGGAGCGGGATCATGCGGGCGGTTGTGCAGCGGGTGCACCGGGCGTCGGTGACGGTGGACGGCGAGACGGTGGGCGCCATCGAGCACGGCCTGCTGGTCCTCCTCGGGGTGGGGCGCGACGACACGGAGGAGACGGCCCGCGCCCTCGCGGCGAAGACGGCGAAGCTGCGCATCTTTGAGGACGACGACGGCAAGATGAACCGCTCGGTGGTCGACGCCGGCGGGGCGGTGCTGGCGGTGAGCCAGTTCACCCTCTACGGCGACGCGCGCAAGGGCAACCGCCCGTCCTTCATCCGCGCGGCCCGTCCCGAACAGGCCGAGCCGATCTGCCGCGCCTACGCCGCGGCGCTCCGCGCGACAGGCCTGGCCGTGGCGGAGGGGGTCTTCGGCGCGCACATGGAGGTCGCGCTCGTCAACGACGGGCCGGTCACGCTCATTCTGGAGCTGTAGTGCGCCGACGGACGGAGGGACGAACGGCATGAAGATCGTCTGCTTCGGGGACAGCCTTACCGCCTGCGGCGGGCCGGGCGGCCGCTACAGCGACGTCCTGCAGGATCGCTTTCCGGACCACACCTTTGTCAACCGCGGCGCCGGGGGCGAGGCCTTTCCCGAGGCGCTGGCGCGTCTGGAAACCGACGTCCTGGCCGAGCGGCCCGACCTCGTCCTCGTCGCGTTCGGCGCCAACGACTGGTGGCGTGACGAACGCCCCCCCGCCGCCTGGGCCGCCGACCTGGAGACCATCCTCGCCCGCGTCACCGCGGCGGGCGCCCGCGGCGTGGTGCTGGGCGTCTTCGGCGACTACCTGGACGAGGCCGACCGGCGCGTGCCCAAGCAGTACGGCATCGACGAGCGCGCGGTCGCCTACCGCGACCTGGAGCGCGCCGCCGCCGAACGCTTCGACTGCGCGTACCACCCGAACATCCAGGAGCGCATCATCGGCCGACGCACCGCCTGGGCGGACCGGAACCACCCGAACGAGTACGGCAACCGCTTCGTCGCGGACGCGATCGAACCCCTCCTCGCGGATCGGCTCGGCACGCGCCCGCGCCCGATCCGCAAGCCGACGCTGCGGACGGTGCGCGACTACTGGGACGAGGCGGTCGCCCTCGCGCCGGACCGGACCGCGGTGGTCCACGGCGACCGGCGGCTCACCTACGCGGAGGCCGACGTGCTGGTCGAGCGCCTGGCCGCCGGCTTCGCGCGGCTGGCCGGCACCGAACGGCCGACCGTCGCGGCGTTCCTGCCCAACGGCCTGGAGTACTATCTCGCCTACTGGGCGGTGATGCGTCTCGGCGGGGTCATCGCCCCGCTCAATACCTGGCTCAAGGAGGAGAGCCTGGCCGGCATCTTCGGCACGGTCCGGCCGGACCTGCTCATCGTCCGCTCCGGCGACGATGCCCCGGCCGTCCAGGCGGCGCAACTCCACGAGGCGAAGGCGATCGTCGCGCTCGATCCGGGCTTCGCCGACCTCCACCACTGGCGGATGCTGTTGCGCGACGGTCCGCCCGCACCCCGGCCCGCCATCGGCGACGACGACCTCGCCATCGTCATGCACACCTCCGGCACCACCGCGGCGCCGAAGGGGGCGATGATGCGGCACAGCGATCTCCTCTTCAACGTG
>CAZKKD010000027.1:4594-19346 GCA_964553265.1 uncultured Planctomycetales bacterium
CCGATCCTGCATCGGGCCACGGGCGGGCTGGCGCGGCTGGTCAACACGGTGTTCCACTGCACCGCGCGCTACAGCCAGTTGCCGACCGCCGCCTATACCAAGACCCCGGTGGTCATCGTCTCCACCACCAGCCCGGAGCGGCTGATGGAGACGGTCGCGCGGGAGCGCATCACCACCTTCCTCAGCGTGCCGTCGGTCTTCCAGCGCATCCTGAGCCTCCGCGACCTGGACGCGATCGACGCGACGTCGCTCCGCCTCATCGCCTACGCGGGGAGCCCGATGCCGGTGGCGACCATCGAGGCGCTCCACGCGCGCTTCCCCGAGACCGCGCTCCACAACTTCTTCGGCCTCACCGAGACCACCAGCATGACCCATGTCCTGCGCGGGCACGAGTGCTTTCCGCAACTCGACGAGGACGGCAACCAGACCGCCCCCGGCCGGCCCGACAGCATCGGCCGGCTGCTGCCGTTCGTGGACGCCTGCGTCGTGGACGAGGACCTCCGTCCGCTCCCGGCGGGGGAGACCGGCGAGCTTCTCTTCGCGCGGGAGAACGTCATCCCCGGCTACTTCGGCCAGCCGGAACTGCTGGACCAGGCGCTCGTCGAACTCGACGGGCGGACCTGGTTCCGCACCGGCGACCTGGCGACCGTGGACGAGGACGGGTTCTTCTTCCTCCGCGGACGGAAGAAGGACATGATCATCGTCGGTGGAGAGAACGTCTACGCCGTCGAGGTCGAGGCCGTCCTGCAGAGCCACCCGCGCGTGCGCGAGGCCGCCGTCAAGGGCGTGCCCGCGACCGGTGCGATGGCGTTTCTGGGTGAGCAGGTGATGGCCTGGGTCGTGCCGGACGCGCCCGACACGCTGACCGAGGCGGACCTGCGGCGCTACTGCTATCAGCGCCTGGCCAGCTACAAGGTGCCCCAGCGCATCGCCTTTCTCGACGCGCTCCCGCGCAACCCCTCGGGCAAGGTGCTGAAAGAAACGCTCACGCCCTGAACCCTCCCCGCCGCTTCCCGCAGAACCGCCTGGCGCCCGCCGGGATGGCGAAACCCCCGGCCGGGATGGCAGATCCTGCAAAAATGATACCGGTTTTCGCTCCTGGCTGCCCTTTTGGCTTGATCCGATGGGCAGGATGGGCTTCCATGGGCCGCGTCGGCGGGGGCGCACGCGTGCGCGGCGCGCCTGCAGGCGATGGCGGGATCACAACGACGAAGGGAGCAGAACGCAATGGCGAAGAAGACAGCGAAGGCCTCCGGCAGGCAGGCGAAGGGCAAGGCCGCCGCCAGGGGGAAGATGGAGGCGCACTACATCAGCGGCACGCACTGGGACCGGGAGTGGTACCGCCCGGTGCAGGAGTATCGGCTGCTGCTGGTGGAGGTGATGGACGAACTCCTGGACATCTTCCGCGAGAACCCGGACTTCCGCTACTTCCACCTCGACGGGCAGACCTGTGTCCTGAACGACTTCACCGAGGTCCGGCCGGAGAAGACCGACGAACTGGCCGCGCTCATGAAGGACGGGCGGGTGCTGGTGGGGCCGTGGTATACCATGCCCGACCTCTTCTGCCCCGGCGACGAGGCGCTGGTGCGCAACCTGCTGATGGGGCGGCGCATCTGCGGCGAGTGGGGCGTGGAGCCGATGCCGGTGGCCTACACCTGCGACATGTTCGGCCACCCCTCGCAGATGCCGCAGATCTACGCCGGCTTCGACCTGCCGTACTGCGTGCTCGGCCGCGGCGCCAACGAGCACACCACCCCCGCCTACTTTCGCTGGCGCGCCCCGGACGGGACCGAGGTCTTCGCCTTCAAGCGGCAGGACCAGAGGGGCTACGGCGCCTTCAACGGGCCGCGGAACGTGATCGAGTCCGCCGGGCCGGACGCCGACACCGCCGAGGTGGAGGGGCGGGCCCGCGAGGCGATTGAGCGCTACGTCGACCACGAGCGCGGCCGCGCCAACGGGGACGTCCTCTGCCTGATGGATGCGCTCGACCACGTCTCGCCTGCGGCCGACATCGCGCGGTACATCCGCCTGGTGGAGGAGGCCTGCCCCGGCGTCACCGTGCAGCACTCGACGCTGCCGGCCTTCTTCGCCGCCGCGGAGAAGAACGCCAAGCAGCCCCCTGTCAAGACGGGCGAGCTCCGCGAACCGGCGAAGAGCCGCTGCGGGTACCTCTGGCTCATCCCCAACTGCGTCTCGGCGCGCGTGCGGATGAAGCAGGCCAACGACGCCTGCCAGAACCTGCTGGAGAAGGAGACCGAGCCCTTCCTCGCCTTCGCCAACCTCGCCGGGGCGGGCCTGCCCGAGCGGTTCCTCCGCCTGGCGTGGGAGCAGGTCCTCCTCAACCACGCGCACGACAGCATCTGCGGCTGCTCCATCGACCAGGTGCACCGGGACATGATGTACCGCTTCGACCAGGCGCGCATCATCGGCGAACAGGTCCGCAACAAGGCGCTCGGCGCGCTCACCTTCGGCTGCGCCGACCCGGCCGCCGACGCGGGCGAGGAGGCGTTCGGCCTCGTCCTCGCCAACCCGGCGCCCCAGGCGCGGGACGAGACGCTCGTCTTCGACATCGACCTGCCGCAGGACTACGCGCACGACTTCGCGCTCGGCTTCAACACCCAGCGCGTGAAGGCCTTCCGCCTCTACGATCTCGACGGGAACGAGGTGCCCTACCAGCGCCTGGCGCTCGACCCGCAGTACGGCTGGCGGAGCGACGTGGCGCAGCCGTGCTTCCTCACCGACGGGCCGTGCCAGCGCTACACGGTCGCGGCGCGCGTGCCGCTGCCGGCGCTGGGGTTCACCTCGCTGGTGGTGAAGCCGAGCGCAACCGCGGTGCACGTGATGGGCAGCCTCCGCACCGGCCCCACCGCCGCGGAGAACGAGCACCTGGCCCTCTGCATCGACCCCAACGGCACGCTCTCGGTCACCGACAAGGCCACCGGCCAGACCTACACCGACCTCCTCACCTTCGAGGACCGCAGCGAGGAGGGGGACGGGTGGTTCCACGGCGAGTCCGTCAACGACGAGATCGCCCTCTCCGCGGCGTCGACGGCACAGGTGGCGGTGGTCCAGGACGGGCCGGAGCTGGTGCGCTTCCGCATCGCGGTGACGCTGGATCTGCCGGCGCGGTACGACTGGCGCCGCCAGCGCCGCAGCGACGAGCGCGTGGCCCAGACCGTCGTGAGCCTGGTCACCCTTCGCCGCGGCGCGCGCGCGGTGGACGTGGAGACGACGATGGACAACCGCGTCGAGGACCACCGACTGCGGGTCCTCTTCCCGACCGACGCGGCCGACGCGACCACCTGGCTGGCCCACCATCCCTACGACGTGGTCGAGCGGCCCATCGCCCTCGACACCGAGACCGCCGACTGGAACGAACACGACCTCGCGGAGAAGCCGTTCCTGCATCTCCAGGCGGTCGGCGACGATGACCGGGGCCTGGCGTTCCTGAGCGCCGGCGGGCTGCACGAGGGCGGCGTGGTGGACGATGCCCGCCGGACGATGCAGGTGACGCTCCTGCGGTCGTTCCGCAAGACGGTGGGCACCTCGGGCGAGCACGACGGGCTGGAGCAGGGGCGGATCACCTGGCGGTATGCGCTCCTGCCCTACGCGGGGGCCTTCCCGGCGCGGGAGGCGTTCGGCGCGCTCCAGGCGCTCCAGACCGCGGTGGCGGTGCGGCAGACCGGCCGGTTCTCGTCCGGCCACCCGCCGATGAACGGCACCGACCGCCCGGAGAAGAGCTTTCTCGCGCAGAAGACGGGGGCGCTGGTGGTGAGCGCCGTCAAGCCGCGGGAGGCCGGCGGCGGGCTGGTGGTCCGGCTCTGGAACCCGACCGGCCGCCAGCAGAAGGAGACGCTCACCTTCGACCGCAAGGTGCAGGGCGCCGCGTACTGCAAGCTGAACGAGACCCCGGCCGGCGGCGCCAAACCGGCCGCAAAGGGCAAGACCGTCACGGTCGAGGCGCCGGCGCACGGCATCGTCACCGTCGAGGTCGACCTCGGCCCGGCCGCGCCGTGGCTCGGACGCCTCCGCCGCAGCGGCGCAACGGCCGGCCACGCGACCTGATCGATGCACCCCGGCCCGGCATCGCGTCCGGCCCGCACGACGATGACGCCACTCTCCCCACCGCCGGGGGCCGCAACGGTTCCCGGCGGTTTTTGTGGGGTGTCGGCGTTGGGCCCCGTGACAGAACCGGGCGCTGGACTGTTGTCTTGAAGGGGTCGATCAGAGGGTTGCAAGCCAGGCGTGAGCGGGAGTCTGGAGCGCGGCGTGGTGGCGAACGATGCGGTCGGTAAGGTCGCCGACGATGGTGCGGCAGGTGGGATCGGCATAGCGGTTGACGGTCTGGGCCGGATCACCCGCGCGGTCGAAGAGGACATGGTCACCTTCGCGGTCCAGGATCAATTGCCAGCCGGGGGTGAAAGCGCCGGCGAGGGAATGGTGGGCGGCATGCGGACGCTCGCCGGCACGCTGCCAGCAATGGTGCGCGAAGCTGATATCTTCCCACGCGCAGGCCTCGCCACGCAGGAGCGGAGAGGCATCGCGGCCCTGCTCGCGTCCGCATGGTTCGGCCCCCATCAGCCCCAGAAGGGTGCGTTGCACGTCGACCGTGTCGACGATGCGGTCGATGCGCGTTCCGGGCGCGATTTGTCGCGGCCAGCGTATGAGGAGCGGAATCCGGTAAGCGGTTTCAAACATCGCGTTCTTGCCGAAGAGACCGTGTTCGCCGAGGTACTGGCCGTGGTCGGTGGTGAAGACCACCACGGTGTCGTCCAGGCGGCCGTCCTCTTCCAGGGCGGCGAGGAGGCGGCCGACATTGTCGTCGATGCACTTCACCATTCCGCAGTAGGCGGCCATGCGCTCGCGGACGACGCGCTCCAGATCCTCGTCCTCGATGCCTTGCGTCATTCTCCGGCGCAGGTCGCTTGCCCAGCGCGGCATCCATGCCGGACGGAGAGTGGATGGCAGCGGCATCGCGTCCGGCGTGTAGAGCGACGCGTAGGGTTCGCGCACCGTGAAGGGGGTGTGCGGGTCGGGAAGGCTGAGCATATAGGCGAAAGGGGCGCTGCGAGGGCGGCGAAGGAACTCGATGGCCCTGTCGGTCAGCCAGTCGGTCGTGTAGGACGTCTCGTCCCCGATCACTTCGTAGGGGAAGGCTGTCGGCTCCCTGCCTTCGGGGGGCCAGGTTTCGATGCGCTTCCAGTGCCCTCGGTTGAACATGAAGCGGTTGTCCCGGAAGCCCATCGACCGGTCCGGATGGACCCAGCCCGGCCGGGGGGTGCCGTCGAGGTGCCACTTGCCGGCATAGCCGGTTTCGTAGTCGCGGTCGGCCAGGACCTGCGCCCAGGTGATCTCGTCGCGGCGGAGGATCTCGTTGTTGGCGAAGGCGCCGTGGGCTTCGGGATAACGACCCGTCAGGAAGCAGCCGCGCGAAGGGGTGCAGACCGCGCTGTTGGTGAAGAAGTTGTCGAAGACCGCGCCCTCGCGCCCGAGGCGGTCGATGTTCGGCGTCTCCACCAGTCGTCCGCCGTAGACGCCCAGGGTCCAGGCGCTCTGTTCGTCGGTTTGGATGACCAGCAGGTTCGGTCCGGCGTCCGGCATGACGATTCCCTCTTCCCGTATCGGTGAACGTCAGATTGCTGCTCCGTCAGGCCTGCCTCTTGGCTGCGTCGGGGCAGTCGAGGTCGGTCTGTGCCACGTCCGCGCAGGCGCGCAGGCGCAGGCCGAAAGGCATGTGGGGCGGCGTGTTGTCGGCGCGGTGCAGGCGCAGGCGTTCCAGGCGGGCGCCGTGGACGCCGTGGAGGTCGATGGCGGCCAGCTCTTCGTGCTGAAGGGCCACCGGAGGCGCGGCGGGGCGCAGGTCGACGACCCCGCCGTGGAGCGCCGCGGACGGGCCCTCCGGGACGCGGAGATCCAGGTCGGCGAGGACGAGGTTGCGGATCGGGGCGTCGGGGTCGGCCCAGGCCAGGACGCCGCCGTCGGCGCGCGCACGGATGCGCTCGAAGCCAAGTTCCGCGATGGTGCCGCGGGGGCCGCCGGCTTCGCGGGGGGTGGAGGAGACGGCGATGGCCTCGCCCTTGCCCCACCAGCTTCCGTCGTAGCGCCGGGTGGCCATCACGATGTCGTGGAACTGGAGCCGCTCGATCCGGCTGCCGTCGCGCTCCCAGACCAGGAGCCCCCGGTTGCTGTCGCGGATGAGGAGGTCGTGGAAGAGGCAGTCGCGGATGTCGTTCGCCCCCGCGCCGATGCGCACCGCCGCCGACCGGGAGGAGAGGAGGCAGTCGCTCACCAGGACGTGCGCGCTCGGGCGGTCGTGCCCGGTGAAGCCGGCGAAGCCGTGGTGATCATTGAAGCCGCTGACGATGACGGCGTCGTCGCCGGCCACCACGTCGCAGCCGTGCACGATCGCGCGCCGGCAGCAGGCGAGGTTGATCCCGTCGTTGTTGGGGATGAGGGGATTGTTGCGGATGACGAGATCGCGGACGGCGATGTCTTCGCAGTCGGTGAGCGAAATCGTCCAGTGCGGCGCGTCGTCGATGCGGAAGCCGTCGAGCGTCACCCCCCGGCAGCCGCAGAAGAGGAGGAGCTGGCCGGGTCGGTCCTGCATCGCGACCGGGCCCTCCGGGCCGCCGCCCTCGCGGCTGGTGGCGACGAAGGCGGCGCCGCTGCCGTCGATCCGTCCGGGCCCGCACAGGGCGATGTCGGCGCAGTCGCGGGCGTAGAGGAGGCCGAGCACTCCGTTGTCGTTGCCGTAGTCGTCCAGTGCATCGCTGGCGCGCCAGACGGCGCCGGCGGCGAGGCGGATGCGGGTTCCGCCGCCGGGGCGGACCGTGCCGGTGCGGGTGACGCCGCGGGGGAAGACCACCTCGCCCCCGCCGGCGGCGGCGCAGGCGTCCAGCGTGCGCTGGACCGCTTCGGTCGCGAGGTTCGCCCCCGTGGTGTCGGCCCCGAAGGCGCGGATGTCGAACACGGTGTCGTCGGATACGGTCATGCCGGGCCCCCCTGGTCTCTCCGTCGGTGTCGGTTCATCGTGCAATGCCTCGCTCTACAGCGTGCCGTCCCAGGCCAGGAAGTTGCGCAGGATCTGGAGGCCGACGGGGCCGCTCTTTTCGGGGTGGAACTGGGTGGCCACCAGGTTGTGCTGTTCGACTGCGCAGGGGAAGAGGTAATCGGCGTACTTGCACTCGGCAAGGATGAGCTGGCCCCTTTCGGGCTGCACGTGGTAGGAGTGGACGAAGTAGCACTCGTCGCCCGGCTCCACCCCGGCGAGCACGGGGTGCGCCTTGGTGGGGAGGATCTCGTTCCATCCCATGTGCGGCACCTTGACGTGGGCGTCCTCGGGGAAGTCGAAGGGCACCACCTCGCCGGGCAGGATGCCGAGGCATTCCACGCCGCCGTCCTCGGCGGAGCGCTCGAAGAGGAGCTGAATGCCGATGCAGATGCCGAGGACCGGCTTGCCGGACTCCACCGCTTCGCGGAGCGCCCGGTCGAGGCCCAGCCGCCGGAGGTTTTCCATGCAGTGCCCGGCCGCGCCGACCCCGGGAAAGATGACGCGTTCGGCCGCGCGAACGTCGGCCGGATCCTGCGTCACCTTCGGATCGCCGCCCGCCTCGCGCACCGCCAGATCGACGGAAGTGAGATTGCCTGCCTCATAATCGAGAATCGCGATCATCGTCGTCTCCTTTTTGTCTCGCGGACTGTTGCATGCCGTTGCGGCGGCGTCTCCACGGGCTGCCGCGCCGGTCGTTGTGGTCGGCGTCCGCTCCGGCGGAACGTGCTTCATGCCGCGTTCCAGTGGAGCGGAGTCCGGGCGCACGTCGTCGGAGCGGGTTTCCGGGTCAGAAAACGGTGCGGTCCTGCGCCTGGTCTTCCGCATCCTTGCCGTCGTCCTGCTTCTCCTGCTGCGCAGCCTTCTGTGCGTCCAGGCGGGCCTGGAACTCGTCCCCGGTCAGCACCTGGACGTGCGCGTCCCCGAAGCCGGCCAGCACCGCGCCGTCCGGCTGGGGCGCGTCGTGGAGAAGGATCCAGTCCGGTGTCGGCTGCTGTCCTTCCTTGCCGAGGTAGACGTACCGCTGGCCCGTCATCGGCGAGACGAGTAGGTCCTTGTCGCCGATGTAGGCCTCCAGCGCGTCGAGGTCGGGCGGCAGGCCCTCGTGATCGTTCGTGTACATCAGGATGCCGACGAGGATCTGGCGCAGGTTGTTCATCGATTGCGCCCGCTGGGCTGCGGCGCGGGCGTTCTGAAATGCGCGGGCGAGCGCAGGCATGGCGAGGCGGGCAATCTCCATCACCTGCGCGGGCGAACGGTCGAGCGTGAGCGCCAGCCCCTCCGGACCGACGTCGAAGCTGAGCACGGACCGCCGGGCGGCCGCGTCCTCGGGCGAATCGGGGGGCAGGTCGGCCCGGACGGCCTCGGGGGCGAGTCCACGCAGCAGGGCGTCCAGGTCGGCCGCGATGGCAATGCTCCGGCCGGCGGCCTGGCGGGCCAGCGCCGCATCGCCGGCGGGGGTCTTGCGGGCGGTCAGGAGGGCTTCCAGACAGGCGGTCTTGTCCATCCCGATCGCGGCGATGTCGTCGCGGAGAACCAGGCCGGGCCGCATCATGCCGAAGGTTTCGATGGACCGGAGGCCGGCCTCCTCCCGGACCGGGAGCTCGGGCATTCTCTGCCGCAGCGCCGCGGTGAGGTTGTCGAAGAGGCCCGTGGCGGTCTCGGTATCGACGAAGCGGAGGAGGATGCAGCCGGTCCCCAGCAGGCCCATCTGTTCGCGGCCGGCGGTGACCACCGCGACCTCGCGGATGCCGGCCGCCAGCGCGGCCGGGTCGAGGCCGGCCTCCTCCTGCAGTTCGCGTTCGAAGCTGTCGAGGTCGCGCAGGAGGCCGTCGCCGCCGCGGATCTGTCCGATGGTGCGCAGGCGGCCGGTCACGAAGGCGTAGACGTCGCCGGGACGTTCCAGCGCCACGACGGCGCCGGCGGTGGTCTTCGGGCCGAACGCCTGCAGCAGCCGGGCCCCGTCCGGCGACGGCTGCAGGAGGCGGAGCACTTCGCTGCGGGGGTCCATCGCCATGCGGAAGCGGAGCCCCTGCCTGTCCCAGGTCATCACCTCGGGGCCGTAGGCGGAGAGGTCGAGGAGGAGGTCGGCGATGGCGACCTCGTGCAGCGCGGCGCGGCCGCCCTCGGCGAGGTAGGCCACTTGGACGAGCAGGCGCGTGTTGAGCGACGCCCAGGCCGCGGCCGCAGCCTGTGCGGCGGGCAGGGGGGCGCCGTGCGCGTCGAGCCACGGGCGCAGCGCGTCCGGACGCGGTCGCCCGTCCGCCACGGCGGCGAGGCCGCGCAGCAGGTCCTTCACCAGGTTGATCTCGGTTGCGAGGATCACGAACCGGGGACGGACCGCAAGCGCGAGGCTCTCGGCGTCGCGCCCGTGCCCGACGAAGAGGATCTCCTCCTCGCCGTCGACGCGCACCGGAAAGATGCCGCCCTCGTAGTCGTCCGCGCGCATGCGGGCTTCGACGGCCTGCAGGGCGGTCCGGACCGGTTCGGCCAGTTCGCCTTCCAGCACCACGGCGAACCGCGGCGAACCGCGCTCGGAGATCGTGGAGAGGACAAAGTGGACGCGCGTGGTCCGGCCGGCCAGGGTCCGCAGCACGTCGGCGGGCAGGCCGAACCGGGTCTCGAGATCCTCCAGCGCGCGGGCGAGATCCGCCTCGACGGGGAGGCCGAAGTCGCGGGTCGGGTCGATGCGCCCGGCCATGGCGGCGCGGAGCTCGCGCACGTCCATGCCGGCATACACCACGCTCTCGGCGCGGACCGCGGCCGGCACGTCCAGCGGGGGCGGCGCCTCGCCGTCCTTGCGTTCGCCGGTGGCCATCAGGCCCGCCAGCACCATGAGGATCTTGATCAGGACATCTGCTCCGCCGCCGACCGCCATGGGAATCCCTTTCCCGTCTGTCGTTGTCTGCCGTACGAAAAGTCCGCGCGCACCCGCCCGTCAGGTTGGTCCGCGGCCCCCGCATCCTGCCCGAACCGTGCGAAAAAGGCAAGACGCCTTCGCGCACGGTTGCGCCGGCCGGCGGAATCCCGTACAACCGTCGTCGGCGGCCGCCGGGCGCGGCCGCGCTCCACAGGACCGGACGACGGGACTAGTGCCCTGTCAGCCTTGAAACCATGAATGCAGATGAATGCAAACAATGGGGATACAAGGCGCGAGGAGGGCGAAGCCCGGGTGGCTTTCACCGACGAGCAACGCAGTAGAAACGTTGTTTGCATTCACAGAAGGAAACAAGCTCTACCTTCTTGTCCATTCTGGCGGGTCGCTTCGTCGTTGCACGCTTGCCGAGACTTCCAAGTCGCGGCTGCGAGTGCGCCTCGAAGCGCCCTCGCCAGAATGGATCTGCATCCATGGGTTCAAGGCTGACAGGGCACTAGCACCATGCGCCAGATCCAGGACGGGTTTTTCCGGCAGGCCAAGCGGGAGGGCTATTTCGCCCGCTCGGTCTACAAGCTGAAAGCGATCCAGGAGAAGTTCCGCCTCTTCGGTCCCGGGGACGCGGTGCTGGACCTCGGCTCCGCGCCGGGGAGCTGGATCCAGTACATCCGCCAGGTGGTCGGGCCCGACGCGCCGGTGGCGGGGGTGGACGTGGGGCCCGTGAAGCCCTCCATCCGGCGCATGGCGTATGTGCTGCAGCAGGACATTGCCGCCTGCGGACCGGCCGACTTCGCGCCGGTGGCGGAGCGCTTCGACGCGGTGGTGAGCGACATGGCCCCGGCCACCAGCGGCGTCAAGCTGGCCGACCAGGCCGGCAGCCTGGAGCTCTGCCGGCTGGCGTGGGGGCTGGCGGCCGGGGTGCTGGCGCCCGGGGGCGCATTCGTCTGCAAGATCTTCGAGAGTCCGCACGTACAGGGGTTTGTGGACGAGCTCCGTCCCCGGTTCCGGGCGGTCCGCCGCTTCAAGCCGCCGGCCAGCCGCAACGAGAGCACCGAGACGTTTGTCGTCGCCTGCGGTTTCGGCCGCGCGCCCGCGTCGAAAGCAACCCGCCCCGCCCCGCGCAAGCGCCGCAAGCGCGGCCGGAAGGGCGGGAGCTACTGACCGGGACCGCGTCCGGCTCCTGATGGCCGGGGCGGGTCCGGATGGGATACGGCGGAGACGTGTGCGTTGCGCACCCGGCCCGCCAGAGCGAAAGGAAGCAGCCCATGCCGTCCGCATCGCCGGCCCGGGACGACCGTCCGAGCTGGGACGAGTACTTCATGACCATCGCGCACGAGGTGGCCACGCGCAGCACCTGCCTCCGCCGGCGGGTGGGGGCGGTGCTCGTGCGGGAGAAGCGCATCCTCGCCACCGGCTACAACGGTGCGCCGCGGGGACTGTCGCACTGCCGCGAAGCCGGCTGCCTGCGCGAGCGGATGGGCGTGCCGTCGGGGCAGCGGCACGAGCTCTGCCGCGGCCTCCATGCCGAGATGAACGCCATCCTCCAGGCCGCCGTCCACGGCATCCGCATCGAGGAGGCCGACATCTACTGCACCAACAGCCCCTGCAGCCTCTGCGCGAAGATGCTGATCAACGTCGGGGTGCGGACCATCCACGTCGCGGCCGGCTATCCGGACGAGCTGGCCGAGACCATGCTGCTCGAGGCCGGCGTTGCCGTCGTGCGCCACGGCGGGGAGGACTGACGGCGGCCCGGTCGAAAAGGGTTGCGACCGCACCGGGGCCTGCGTAGACTTCCCCGTGCGCCGTCGTCGGGCGCGGACCGCTTTGCCGAATACGCCAAATCCCGGAACGGAATGGACGCGATGACGCGACAGCCGGACAACGACGGAAAGGCCCACTACCTCCTGGCGGAGGACGGGCGCGTCTTCCAGATCCGTCCCGACGAGAAACACTACTTCGGGCGGGCCGACGGCTGCCTCATCCAACTCACCGACGATCGCGTCAGCCGCCAGCACGCCGAGGTGGTCTGGAACGGCGAGGCCTTCGTCGTCAACGATCTCGACAGCACCAACGGCACCCGCGTCAACGGCGAGCCGGTGGACGTGAAGGTGCTGCAGGACGGCGACATCGTCGAGGTGGGGGCGCGCTCGTTCATCTACCGCGCGGTCCGCAGCACGATGGAGCTGAGCAACCTCCTGCGCATCCTTCGGCGCAAGAACGTCAACATGGACACGAGCGAGATGAAGGGCCTTCCCGTCGCCGGCGGCCGCGGCGAGATGGAGGGGGACCTCGACAACGCGCCGGCGGCGGAGCTGGCGCAGTTCTTCGCCACCTCGGGCCGGACGGGGCTGTTGTCCATGCACCGGGGGAGCGTGAAGGCGTTTCTCTACTTCCGGGAGGGGCGCCTTGCGCAGGCGGACTATCTCGAAGCCGGCGGCGCCGACCGCAGCGGCGAGGAGGCCGCGCTCGCCGCGCTGCAGCTCTCGGACGGGCACTTCCACTTCACCCCGGACCGTCCGCCCACGCACCCGAACGTGGAGAAGGACATCCAGTTCCTGCTGCTCGAATCCGTCCGCCGCACCGACGAGTCGCATGCCCCGCCCGGCGACGCCTGACGCGCTTCGCGGAACGCGGGACGCGGCAACGCCCCTTCCGGAATCCCTGCACGAAGTCCGCTGAGCGCCCAGCCGGTCGGCGATGAGGAGGATGCGGCCGCGCCTCTTCAAGACGTTGGCCGTTGGTCAGAGAGACCATCGCCTTGCCGCGCCCGCAACCGCGCCCGCGAGGTCCGTGTTTTGCGGGAAGGCCTATGCCTCCACCGCGTCGTTCCACGCGCTCGGAGGGCTGCTGGTCAAGACGATGTACGGCAGGACGAAGAAGGGGAAGAACAGCAACAGGAGTCCCGCTAACGGGCCCTTGCCATACGGCTTGACGAAGTCGAGGCTGATGATGATTCCGACGATGATGCCGATGCAGGGCAGAATCAGGAGGAGCAGCCAGTAGCCCGGCCGACCTGCAATCCGGATCATGAGATAGGTGTTGTAAATGGGAACAAACGCACCCCACCAGGGCTCGCCCATGATGGCAAAGGCTTTGGCCAGAAAGATGACGGTAAGCAGGATGAGTCCGACAACGATGGCCATCGCGATGGCCATTTCTGCGCCCAGTTCCGGCGCGCCGCTGAAGTCCGGCTGCGGGAACCCCGGCGGCGGGACAAACCGGCCGTTGCGCGGCTGGAACTGCGGGGTGGAACGGGACGCATCGGCCCCGCCCGATCCCGGCGGCGTTGTCTGGCCGGTGCCGGGCGTGGCCGGAGCCGTGCCGCCGGAGAGCGCGGGCGGCGGGATGTCCGGTTCGGTCGCGAAAAGGACAATCGGAACGCTCCAGGTCACCAGCCCGCTGAAGACCAGGAGCAACACCGCTGTGAAAAAGAGAGCCTTGCCGCTCATGCGTCCGACCCTTCCGTCGACCAGCACAAACCGCGGTGCGGGGGCAGCCCGGCGCCCCATTCTCCGCGTCCGACAGTGTGCACCATTCTCCCCGGCCTGACAAGCAAAAAGCCTGCAGTGAAAGGACTTCGGGCGCCCGCGGCCTTGCGCTCCGCACGGCCCGGTCTTTCCACGGCGTCACCCCGTTCGATCCCGGTCCGCCCGCAAAGGAAGCAAGCGGACATTGCATTGGCCCCCGCACACCCTATCCTATGGTTGAAAGGGATGTTGGGATCGTCCCGACCGCCGGGCCGGCTCTGCCGGGGACGGCGGGGATCGTTCCGTCCGGATCCGTTCCAGGTCGGGGATGTGCCATGCCGTCGTCCGCCAGCGATCCGTCCGCCGACCCCGGTGCCGGCTATGCCTCGGCCCGGTACGCCGAAAGCCTGGCGGCCTACGGCCGGCCCCTTGCGCTGCCGGCCTGCGGCGGATGGCTGCTGGAACGGGACGCGCCCGGGGGCGGATGCGATGCGATGGGCTGCTATCCCGTGTTTTCCTGCACGCGATGGGCCGGGTTGGCGGACGACCTTGCGTGCCTCGCGGCCGGGCAGCGGCTCATCAGCGTGACGCTGGTCCTCAGCCCGTTCACGACCCTGAACGGGACGCGCCTGCAGGCGCTCTTTCCCGACCGCTGCGACCCGTTCAAGGAGCATCATGTCGTCGATCTGGCCCGTGCCCCGGCCACGCCCGCGAGCAGCCATCACCGGCGCAACCTCCGCGCCGCGGCACGCCGCGTGGAGGTGGAACGGCTGGAATCGCCGGCGCGCTGCCTTGATGTGTGGACTGCACTTTACGATAATCTGATTCAGCGGCACGCCATCCGGGGCATCGCCCGGTTCGGACGCGACTGCTTTGCCCGGCAACTGACCGTCCCCGGCCTCACCGCATTCCGCGCGGTCGCCGACGGGGAGACGGTGGGCATGGCGCTCTGGATCCGCGAGGGGGCGGACGCGTTTTACCACCTCGCGGCCTACAGCGAGGCCGGGTACCGGGCGAAAGCGAGCTTTGCGATCTTTCACGAAGCGCTGGCCCATCTGCGTGCGGAACGGGTCGAGCGGGTCGACCTGGGTGCGGGCGCGGGCCGGCGGGCCGCCGCCGACGACGGGCTCAACCGCTTCAAGCGCGGCTGGGCCAACGAAACGCGCCCGGCGTGGCTCTGCGGCCGGATCCTCGACGCGGACCGCTACGCGCGCCTGGCCGCCGGCCGCGAGACCGCCTACTTCCCCGCCTATCGAGAGGGCGAATTCGCATGAACGCCGCCAGGCCCAAGCCGCTGGAGTCGATCGAGGACCTCGCCGCCTTCGGGGCGCCGCCGTTCTTCGTCGACCCGGTCCACGTGGG
>CAZKKD010000028.1:0-19243 GCA_964553265.1 uncultured Planctomycetales bacterium
CCTGTAATCGGGTGAGGATGCGCCCGGGCGCCATCGGGATCGGCGTCTGAACCCAAACCCAGCCCACTATCTGCCGAACAGCTTTCCGGTTATGATAACGTACGAGGGCAGGGGAAATGTACAGCGAAAATCGGTCGGCCCAGGCAGCGTATGCAAAAAGGGACCCCCTGCGGGGGGGGCGACAGGGGCTCGGGACCGGGTACGGTTTGATGCACGAGGGGGGGGGAAGGCGTCTTGGGGTATCCCCTCGAGCTAAACCGTCCGCTTCTTCCTGCGTTTCCGTGAATGCCTGCCCGCACCAGCGCAGCCGTGGAGACCAGCACTCACCACTACGATACGATTTTCAAAAGGAGTTGTCAACAGAAACCAGAAATTTTCCCCAACTGATTTTTCAAATCGGCAACGTTACTCGTCACACTGCGCAAACTTTCCCGAAGCAATCCTCAAAAAGGGCGGAGAGTCACGAAAAGTGGCGGCGGAAAAAACTTGTCGTAAGTGTCATACAAGAAATAAATTAGGCGGAATTGCAGCTTACGCGGCCAGATAAGGTGCCGTTCGTGCTTGCGCATCTTTCAAGTATTTCAGGATGATCGTCAGATTGCGAAAGTGCTTTGCTCCGCTGTGGTCGGAAGGCCGATTCCATGCCTCGTTGCCTCGGAATCCGCGAAAATCGAAGCCGTTCAATGGTCCGACGGGAACTGCGCAGCGCCGTGCGCTGCCCCCGTGTCAGGCGGCGCGGCGATTTCGCCTCCCCCCAGTCCGAGAACGGGTAGCCAGGGCTCTGAGGTCGGCATCCCTGCCGGCGCAAGCGGTCAGGCCACGGGGACGTATCGTGATTGTCAGTCTTGGATTCGATGAGGAAAACAAGCAATGCGTTTGACAGGGGCAGGCACGCGGGGTAGGCTTCATGTGGTGTCGGAGTCCGGTTCTGCCACTCTACGTTCCGCGGCGGCCGGCCACTTTCTGGCCTGTCCGACGAATAAGGATACTGAAGGAATGGCCTCTTCTGGACGGGTCCTGGTGGTAGAGGACAATCCCCTCAATGCCGAGATGATCAGTGAAATGCTGGCAGGCCTCGGATATGAGACCACGCTCTGCGGGGACGGCGAGGAAGCCTTGGTGGTGTACGGAACGTCCGGAAGCGACTTTGCAGCGGTTCTGCTGGACCTGAACATCCCTAAGCTGAATGGGCGCAAGGTGCTGAGCCGGGTTCTGGCGATGGATCCGGCGGCCTGCGTCCTTATGGTGACCGGGTCGGCCGCGCAGGATGTGGATGCCGAAATGATGCAGTTGGGTGCGTGCGGTGTGCTCCACAAGCCGTTCAAGATGGATGACCTCGCCGACGCCCTCCGCACTGCACTGGCTGCGCGCTGACCCCTTTTGCATAGCATTCACTTCCGCGCTCCGGACGACTCCTCCCAGGCATCTCAAGCCGTTCGGGGCCACCGGCTGTGGCCATGTGCGCACGCATGGTTCCCTACGGACGCGTCCTAAGTACAGCGCCCCGCAAGTTGGTGAACATTCCCTCTCCCCCTGGGAGAGGGTTAGGGACAATACGGTTCAGTCAAGACGACCGGTGCGTCGTGGCATGGGCTTCCAGCCCATGATTCCACGGCCAAGATGGCCGTGCCACCGCTTAGCTGAACCGTATTGGGGTTAGGATGAGGGCGGCACCCGGCGAAATTGTTCATCTACTTGCGGGACGTTCCACTAAGCTGCCTGCAGGCAGCTTGGCCCGCGTCTTGACCGTCCTCCCGCGACACGGCGGCGGGGGGTGGCATTGGCATGCGGCTGCGCATTGCGTGGGGCAGGGGGGGCGTGTACAATGCGAAGAGGGGTCATCAAACACAATGTTCGGGAGCCTGGAGAATGACTGAATCCAATGCGGGGGGGCCGTGCACGCTGATCATCTTTGGCGCCTCCGGAGACCTGACCCGGCGCAAGCTGCTGCCCGCCCTCCTGGGCCTGAAGAAGGGGGGATATCTGCCCGAACCATTCGTCATCCTCGGGTACGGACGCACCACCTACTCCGATGAGGAATTCCGCGAGGAACTGCAGCAAGCGCTGGCCGAGCTCGACAGTCCCGAATTGGCGGATGCCTGGGACGCCATGAAGGGCGCGGTGCACTATGTCAGCGGGCAGTACGACTCGCCGGAAGGGCTGCGTGCGTTGCGAAAGCGTGCGGCCGAGCTTGGCGCCTGCGGTGCCGATGCGGGCCCGCTGTACTATGTCGCTCTTCCGCCCCGTGCCGCTGAGGATGTGCTCCGCACGATGGCGAGTCTGCAGGACGGGGAAGGCCCGGACGCGCGCATCCTGCTGGAAAAGCCGTTCGGTCTCGACCGCGAGAGCGCACGCACCTTCAACGACCTTGTCCGGCAGAGCTTCGACGAGCAGCGCATCCATCGCATCGATCACTATCTCGCAAAGGAAACGGTGCGCAACCTCCTGGTCTTCCGGTTCACGAACAGCATCTTCGAGCCGATCTGGAACCGCAACGCCATCGACAACGTGCAGATCACGGCTGCCGAAGACCTGGGCGTGGGACGCAGGGCAGGGTACTACGAGCAGGCCGGCGTGGTCCGCGACATGTTGCAGAACCACGTGCTGCAGGTCCTTGCGCTCGTGGCAATGGAGCCGCCCCTGGCCGGCGACGCCGAGTCGATCCGGGACAAGAAGGTCGAGATCTTTCGGGCACTCACGCCGATCCGGGCCGAAGACGTTGTCCTGGGCCAATATGCCGGCTATCGGGACGAGGAGGGGGTGGATGCCGCGTCGTCAACACCGACGTTCGTCGCCGCCCGCATGGAGGTCAACAATTGGCGCTGGAAGGGCGTGCCGTTCTATGTGCGATCGGGCAAAGCGCTGGCCCGGAAGGTGACGGAGGTGGTGATCGAGTTCAAGGGGGTGCCGCTCTGCCTTCTGGACGATGCCGACGCCTGCCGGCGGCTGCAATCGAACCGCTTGATCCTGCGCGTCCAGCCCGAAGAAGGGATTTCGCTCCGCTTCAATCTACAGCGCCCCGGCCACGAAGACGCGGTTGATCCCGCGAAGCTGGACTTCCGGTACGACTCGTTGCCGGACCGCCCGGCCGAAGCCTACGAGCGGGTGATCCTCGATGCCCTGCGCGGCCGGCCTACGCTCTTCTGGCGCGGGGATGGGGTGGAGGCGGCCTGGGGCGTTGTCGAACCGGTCCTGAAGATGGAGCCGGCACCGGCGGTCGACTACCCGAACTACGAGGTGGGTACCTGGGGACCGGAAGCCGCCGATGCCCTGCTGCGTCGCGACCACCGCACCTGGGCCGAATCGTACTGAGGCGAGCGCGGAACGCAAAAGGCGCGTACCGGATGGCGTGCAGAAGGGCCTTTCCCGCTCATCGGGCCAGGATGGACAGGAGCGCTCCGCCCACGATGTAGAGCCCTCCGAAAAACAGGCCAACCGCGAAGTGCCCTGCCAGGACAATCGAGACCACTGCGGTATGCGCCAGTCGTCCTTCGGCGGCGGGGGCGGGGGGTTCGGCAGAACGTTTGCGTGCGGCACTCCGTTCGAAGGGGGCAGTTTCGGTATCGTCCTGGTGGGTCTCGTCGGCCGACATGCAGTCTCCTCGAAGGTTGGATTCGTGACGGACGGCCGGGCGAACACCCGGCCCGCTTCGGCCACGGCGGGGGCCGGGGCGGTGCGGCTCCGCTACCGTCTCTTCGTCCAGCCGCCGGGGGTGGGTTCAGGAAAAGACGGATTCCGGGCCGCAGTCAGGCGGGAATGGCGCCCACGCCGTCAAGGATGTGTGTCGGCCGATAGGCGAAACGGGGCAGATCTTCGGGCTGGGTGACCCCGGACAGCACGAGGACGGTTTCGATCTCCGACTCGATGCCGGCCACGATGTCCGTGTCCATGCGGTCACCGATGATCGCCGTCTCCTCCCGCCGGCATTCCAGTCGCTTCAGCGCGTGGCGCATCATGAGCGGGTTGGGCTTGCCCACGAAGTAGGCCTGTCTGCCGGTGGCGAGTTCGATCGGCTTGATGAGCGCGCCGGTGGCGGGCACGATGCCCTGCTCGGTCGGCCCGGTCAGGTCGGGATTGCAGCCGATGAGGTGCGCGCCGCCGAGCACGAGCTGAACGGCCCGCTCCAGCTTCTCGTAGCCGTAGCTGCGGGTTTCGCCCACCACGACATAGTCGGGATTCACGTCGTTCATGGTCAGGCCAGCTTCGTAGAGGGCGTTGGTGAGCCCGGTTTCGCCGATGACGTAGGCACTGCCGTCCGGGGCCTGGGACGCGAGGAAGGCGGCGGTGGCGAGGGCGCTGGTGTAGAAGTGCTCTTCGGCAACATCCACACCGAGGCGGAGGAGCTTCTGCCGCAACTCGCGGGGGGAGCGTTCGCTGGAGTTGGTCAGGAAGACGAAGCGCTTGTCCTCGCGCTGCAACCATTCGATGAACGCCTTGGCGCCATCGAGCAGGCGGTTGCCGTGATAGAGGACGCCGTCCATGTCGCAGATGAAGGCGGTCTTGGCGCGGAGCTGGTCCATGGCGGGTCTCCCTGGGGCGTGATGCGTCGTGGCGGGCACGGGGCGGTCAGTCGCCTTCCCGGATGGCCTCGACCGCGTCGCGCACGGGGCCTTGGTCCGAGAGGGGGACAATCTCGACCTCGCCGATCCGGCGGGGCAGGACGAAGCGGACGCTGCCGCCCTCGGCTTTCTTGTCGCCCAGCGTGGCGCGCAGAACGGCTTCGGTCGGAATACCGGTAAACCGCGTGGGCAGCGAGAGCCGCTCCAGGATGGCTTCCACCCGTTCCCGTTCCCGGACCGGGAAGCCGAGCAGCGCCTCGCCCATGCGCATTGCCGCCGCCATGCCAATGGACACCGCTTCGCCGTGGGTGTGGCGGCCGTATCCGGCGAGCGCCTCGATCGCATGGCCGACAGTATGGCCGAAGTTGAGAATCGCACGCACGCCTCCCTCGCGCTCGTCCGCGGCGACGACCCCGGCCTTGATACGGCACGAGCCGGCCACGAGCGCCGCCATGGTCTCCCCGTCAAGCGTCTGGAGGGCGTCGATGTCGTGCTCGATGCGGTCCAGGTACTCGGGATCGCGGATGACGCCGTGCTTCACCGCTTCGGCCAGGCCGCTGGAGCGTTCGCGCGCCGACAGGGTGGCGAGCGTGCCGGTGGCCGCATAGACCAGGGCGGGCTGGTGGAACGCGCCGACCAGGTTCTTGCCCTCGGGGAGGTTGACCCCTGTCTTGCCGCCCACCGAACTGTCGACCATGGCGAGGATGGTGGTCGGGATCTGCACGAACGGAATCCCGCGCATGAAGACCGCGGCCACGAACCCGGCCAGGTCGCCGGTCACGCCGCCCCCGAGCGCCAGGATTGCGCTTTTCCGATCCAGCCCCAGGCGATGGAGTTCGCGGCAGAGAAGCTCGGCAATCTCCATGCGCTTGCTCCCCTCGCCGGCGGGGAAGGGGACGAGCTCCGGCGCCAGGCCGGCGTCGCGGCAGCTCTTGCGGACCGCTTCGGCATAGAGAGGCGCAACCGTGTCGTCGGCGAGCAGGGCGAGACGGGTCGGGCGCAGTCGCTCGGCAACCGCCGGGCCCACGCCGTTGAGGGCGTCGGCAATCAGGATGTCGTAGCTTCGCGTGTCCAGGTCGACACGGACCGCCCGGTCCGCCATCCCAAGGCTCCTTTTCGACGCATTGCCTCCGGGCCCATCTTACCGGCGCGACCCCGGCGAGGCAACAGGATTAGGACGTTGTCCGGCCCGGGAGTCGGGAGATTCTGGCGCGACACAGGGATGCGGCGAAGGATTCAGCGGATTTTCTCCAAAAGAGAGGCCGGCTGGACGATAAGATTCTATGTAAGAACGCTTCGGATCGTGCATTGCGAAGGGGAACGACGGATGCCGGGAATGCGGATGGTGCTGGCCGTGGCGCTGGCGGGGCTGCTGGGTGCGCTGATGAGCGGGTGCAGCACCGAACGCGGATTCGGTCATAACTCGTTGGCGGAGTTGAAGACACAGGCGACCGGTTTCGCAGATCAACGTGATGAGGAACACAACGATCTTCGCTTGACGTGGCGCCGGTACGTCAAGGACGAGCGCGAGAGCCTGACCGACGTCGTCCCGCAGTTGCGTGGTTTCTGCGACGAGCGGGAGGAAGAAGCGAACGACCTGAAGCTGACCTGGGACCGCTTCGTCGAGAATCAGTAGCAGCCGCTCTGGCCGTTCCTGCCCACCGGTCGGTCCCAAGGGGACACTTTCCGGCTTGACAATCGCTGCATAATCCCTAAACTTCCCAGCTTCAGGATGCACGGGGCGACAGTCCCGGTGTCTTCCATCCCGCGGTTGCATCATCGAGGTGCTCCGATGCCGACAGGCCGGATCAAGTGGTTCAGCCCGGTGAAGGGCTACGGCTTTATCGCGCCCGACGATGCGGGGGAAGACGTCTTTGTGCACTACACCGGTCTCGACGACGGCGTGCGAGAGCACCTGTCGAAAGGGGACCGCGTGGCGTATGTGTTGAAGGATGGCGAGAAGGGCCCGAAAGCGGAATCGGTGCGCAACCTCGAACCGAGCGACGCCGACGTAGGAGAGAACGCGGATGCTTCATGATGCAATCAAGCTGATCAACATCGACAAGCTGGCGGAGATTGTCGGCGGCCGTTTCCAGGTGACGGCGCTGGTGGCCAAGCGCCTGCGTGCGGTCAACAGCGGTGCACCCTTCCTGGTGGAACCGCACCACGGCGAGCGTGCCATTGAGACGGTCTGCCGCGAGATCGAAGAAGGCGCGATCTGGCTCGAGCGGGTTGCGGATTCGGAGATCGCCGAGGTCGAGTTCGAAGACATCGACGAACTGCTGGACATGGACTGAGACCACGGCCCACGGTCGAACCGAGTCCGAACACAAAGCAGAAGCGCCCCGGATGCGGAATCCGGGGCGCTTTTTGTTTATCCGGTGATTCGGGGGGAGCCGGCAGGTACGCCTACTCGCCTTCGACCGCGGTCGGACTGAGGCAGACCTGGATCGCGAAGGTGTCGCCCTTTTCGCTTTCGAAGAGAACGACGATGTTGGGCGTGCCCTGCTTGTGCGTCACTTCGTGCTGCTTGCCCATGACGACCGTGGGGATGGAGATCTGGAAGTGGTACTTGGTCTTGGTCAGGCTGGCCTTGGCCTGGCCGGCGATCATGTTGATGATCTCGCCGACACCGTCGGAGATGGCGGGGGTGATCTCGTCTCCGGGTTCCTCGCCGAGCATGGTACTCACCACCTGAATGGCGAGCGGCGTGGGCATGGAGATGACCACCGACCCGGTGGCCGTGCCGCTCAGGCCCATCACGCCGCTGATGTCGCCGTACATCTTGTAATCGTCTTTGAGGTAGAGGCGCTTCCGTTCGACATTGAGGTTCGCCATGGTGCCGAGCACGGTGCGGGTGGCCTCAATGAACGGATTGATGAACTCGACGTTGATGCTGGGCGCCTTTTTCGTCTTGGCGTGTTTCCGCGCCGCGCCGATGGCTTTGAGGAGTTGGCCGGGGTCGATGGGCTTGTTGACGACGCCGCTGGCGCCGGCCTTCATGCCGTGGTAGGTGGTGGCGCTTGCCTGCTTGGTGCTGAGCAGCAGGACGGGCACCGCCTTGCCCTTGTCGGAGGCCTTGACGTTCGCGACGGCAGAGGCCAGGGGTTCGGGATCACCCTCCCAGTCCACCAGGACGGCGGAGTCCTCCTCCAGGCTGTCGAGAAATTCGTTGGGATAGTGATGCGCGACGACCTCAAGGTTGTCCACCTTGGCCTGCTGGAAGGCGCCCTTGACGATATTGCCGGTGCTGCTGGAGCCGGTAACGACAAACACCTTCATGTGCGAAACCTCCAGGTGCGGCTAGCCGTTGAGGAAGGGGCCGAGTTTCTCTTTGAGGACGTCGGGGGTGAACGGTTTGACGATGTAGTTGTTCGCGCCGTTCTTGATGGCCATGACAACGTTCTGTTTCTCCGCTTCGGTGGTGATCATCACGATCGGCGTATCCTTGTCGGTCTCCCGGACCTTCTGCAGGAAGGTCAGCCCGTCCATGTTGGGCATGTTCCAGTCGGTCAGGATGATGTCGACGTCTGGATTCGCTTTGAGGACTTCCAGGCCCTCCACCCCGTCACCGCCCTCGACGATGCTCGCGCCTTCAATGGCGCCGGTCAGCGAGTTGCTGATGATGCGGCGCATGGTGGATGAGTCGTCCACGACAAGAATCTTCATGTTGTTCTCCTTCCAGCCGCTTCTTCAATAGGACGCCAGGGCGGCTCAAGGCCAGTCGATGCGGTGCACGGGTTTGTCAGACCAAGGATAGTATCCGGTCACAGATGCTGTCAAGAGAAACCACGTGCATCGCTGCGCCAAGTTGAATCGCCTCTTTCGGCATGCCGAAGACGATGGACGACTGTTCGTCCTGGGCGATGGTCTTGGCGCCTGCTTCCTTCATCCGGAGAAGGCCATCAGCCCCGTCGCGCCCCATGCCGGTGAGAAGAACGCCGACCGCATTGCGGCCCGCCGCCCGGGCCACCGAGTCGAACAGCACCTCGACGGAGGGGCGGTGGCGGCAGACCAGGGGGCCGCTCTTGACCTGGACCGAACGCTTCGGGACGGCGCCGCGGAGCAGCATGTGGTAGTCGCCGGGGGCGACGACGGCCCGGCCGGTGCGGACCTCCATCCCGTTCTCGCCCTCCAGCACCTCGATCCGGCAGAGTTCGTTGAGGCGCTTCGCGAATGCGGCGGTGAATCCTTTCGGCATATGCTGCACGATGAGGATGGGCGGCGCGTTGTCGGGCATGGCGCGCAGGATGGTGGTCAGGGCCTCGGTCCCGCCCGTGCTGGCGCCAATGGCGACCAGGGTCGAGGTCGGCCGGGCAAGGGTGCGCACCCCCGGTTCGGGCGCAGCCGCACGCGGGGTGGGGCGCCGGACATGGCTGGCCGCCTTGACCTTGTCGCAGAGCTGAAGGCCGAACGAGGCGATGGCCTCGCTGTCCCCGCTGGTGAAGGCCGGCTTGGACATGACGTCGACCGCGCCGATCTCCAGGGCCCGCAGGCTGTGCTGCGCGCCCTGCTTGGTGAACGAGCTCACCACCACGACCGGGATCGGATGATGCTGCATCAGCTTCTGCAGGAAGGTGAGCCCATCCATCCGCGGCATTTCCAGGTCCAGCGTCATGACGTCCGGCTGGAGCCGGATCAGCTTGTCGCGTGCGATGTAGGGGTCCGGGGCAAAGCCGACGACGTCGATGTCGGGATCGGCGGACAGGGCGTCCCCCAGGCGTTGCCGGACGACGGCGGAGTCGTCGACCACGAGGACCTTGACGGGGCCGGGGTTGGACAAGGGACTTCCTTTCAGTCCATCGGCTCTGGCGGGCGCTTGCGGGCGGAGCCGGCCAGGTTGCGCTTCCAGCGCTCCAGCTTGTCCGCGGCGAGTTGAACGAGTTCGGCAATCTGTTCCATGTCCTCGAACGGCTTGAGGATATAGTCGGTGGCGCCCTTCTCGAGCGCTTTGAGCGTCAGGTCGAAGGTGGAGAAGCCGGTCATCATGATGACCTGCGTCGAGAAGTCGAGTGCGCGCAGGTGTTCCAGGAGTTCCAGGCCGCTCATCCCCGGCATCTTGATGTCGAGAAGAGCGATGTGGATCTTTTCATGCCGCGCGATGGCGAGGGCCTCTTCGCCGCCGTTGGCGGTGAGGGGCGCGAAGCCGGAGAGGCTGAGGTAATTCCGCAGCGTGCGGCAGATCTCGGCCTCGTCGTCGACAATAAGGACCTTCCACTCCATGGAGCGCTCCTTACCGGGTGGTCTTACCCATTCTCGGCCATTTCGACCAGTTTTGCAACATCAACGATGAGCGCGACACGCCCGTCGCCCAGAATGCACCCGCCGCTGACGCCGCGGATGCCACGTAGGCGTTCACCCAGGTTCTTGATCACGACCTGCTGCTGGCCCATGAGTTCGTCGACAAGCAGGCCGATGCGCCGTCCCTCGGCCGAGATGACCAGGACCAGCTTGTCCCACGGGTTGCCGTCGGTCGCATCGCCGTCGAAGACCCGTTCCAGGCGAAGCAGCGGGATGAGCTCGTTCCGGACCAGCACCATTTCGCCCTTGCCGCGCACCGTACTCACCATCTCCGACTCGGGCCGGACGGACTCCTCGATGCTGAGCGTCGGGACCACATACCGGTTCGTCCCGATCCCGACCACCATGCCGTCGACGATGGCCATGGTCAGGGGGAGGCGGATGGTAAAGGTGCTGCCTTCCCCTTCGCTGCTGCGGATCTCCACCCGGCCGCCGAGGCGCTCGATGTTGCGCTTGACAACATCCATCCCGACCCCGCGACCCGAGATATCCGTTGCCTTGTCCGCCGTCGAGAAGCCCGGCGCAAGGACAAACGCGAAGATCTCCGCCTCGCTGTAATCGCGGTCCGTCGAAGCGATGCCGCGCTCGACCGCTTTCTGCAGGATGCGGTCCCGGTTGAGGCCGCGACCATCATCCTCCACTTCGATGACGACGTTTCCGCCATGGTGATAGGCGCGCAGATCAATGCGCCCCTGCGGATCCTTGCCCGCCTTGGTGCGCTCTTCCGGGGGATCGATGCCGTGGTCAACGGCGTTCCGAAGCAGGTGGACAAGCGGGTCGGCAATCTCGTCGATGACGGTCTTGTCGATCTCGGTATCCTCTCCGGTCAGGACCAGTTGCGCCTGTTTTCCCGTCTTCTGGGCCGTGTCCCGCACCAGGCGGAACATCCGCTGGAAGGTCTGCCGCAGCGGCACCATCCGGATCGACATCACCATGTCCTGCAGGTTGCGCGTGATTTTGCTCAGGTCCCCGAGTGTCCGGCTGAGGGCCTGGCTGGCATTCTGCCGGAAAAAGGTATCCTGCTCCACCTGGCTCTGCGCGATGACGAGTTCGCCGACCATCTCCATCAGGCTGTCGAGGCGGGAGGCGTCAATCTTGATGGCGCTGGCGCCCCGCCCCCCACCGGCCGGGGCGCTGCGGGCGGCGGCCTCCACGGCATCCTGGGCTACTGCGCCCTTGTCGACGAGGATCTGGCCCAGGGGACGCTGCTGCTCGGCCAGGGCCGCGGAGAGATCGGACTGGCTGACCAGCCCCTGCGACAGAAGGCGACCGCCGATGCGGTTCGGATCGGGACCATCGTCGGATGCGGATGGTTTGGCGGCCGGCTGTTCCAGAATGGCGCGGATCGCAAGAATCTGCGGTCGGATATCCACCGGGTGCAGATCGGGCTCCGGACCCTTCTGGACGGCAGCTTCGATGAGGTGCGAAAGGTTGTGGATCAGGCGCTTGACGACGTCGATGGATGCCAGGATGACGTCGATCACCTGCTGATCGATGACCAGCGACAATTTGCGCCCCTTGTCCAGGAGCGTTTCCAGCTCGTGGCACAGCATGTTTGTGGTCGAAAGCCCCAGGAAGCCGGCGGCCCCCTTGATGCTGTGAATCGGCCGGAAGATGCCGTTGATGATGTCGGTATCGCCGGGATCCTTCTCGAGCTCAATGACCTGGACCTCCAGCACCTCGATGTGCTCCAGGCTTTCGGTCACGAACTCGCGATAGACGATCACGTCTTCTTCGTCGGCAAGGGTGACCTTGTCCGGTGCAGGCAGGGGAACGCTTTCGATCGCGTTGGCCAGGGTCCCTTCGCCGGTCTCGGAACCGGCAGACCCTTCGGCGGCGTCCGGGGGGGCGTCCGGGTCGAACCGGGCGGCCTCGTCGGCCAGCCGGCCGGCTTCGCTGCGGGCGGCTTCGTCCTCGGGCGCATCGTTGAGCGCCCGGAGTTGCTCGACGCAACGGACCAGCAGTTCGCGTCCCGCCTGGGCGCCGGGGCCCTCCGCCAGAATAATGCGGTCGCACAGGTCCACTGCGGTAACGGAGAGATCGTGGAACGGGGTATCCGGAGTCTGGCCATCGCGGATGGCTTCGAGGGCGGTGCTGACCTGGCCCAGCACCGCCAGATCGTCGGTTTCGACGATGGGCGCGGACTGGCAGAAGGCCAGGTGCCCGGCAAGAGCGTCCGGTGCCGCCGAATCGCTGCTTTCCGTTTTGTTCGTTTTGCGGGGCTTCGCCAAGGATTCCCCCCCATCCGGATGCAAGTTCGGCCACGGAAGCGCATGCAGCCCTGGGGCGTCGGATCGTCGGGACCGGTTCCGCTGGATCAAGTCTGCCCGATACCGTCCAGAACCTGCACGCTTCTCTTGACCACGGGCAGGTTCTCTGTCCAGTCCCGCAAGCGTCGCTTCAACCTGACCCTCTGAAGAAAGCCTCCCGATGCATCAATATATAACGCAAACAATCATGGTAGTCAAATCAGAAACGTAAAATATCGAAACAAATGCGACATCTCCGATTCCTGGTCACAGAACGAAAGCATTGCACGATGAGCAACGGGCATGCCAAACGCAAACCGGTTGTTCCGGCAGGGTTCTGCTGAGATGCGGGGAGGGCGGCGACCTGCGTTCCGGTCAGACGTTGACAGGCTTCAATGCGGTGCGAACGGTTTCCAGAAGGGCATCCGCGCGGAAGGGCTTGGTCAGCCAGTGGGCGTCGGGGATTTCGCGCTTGACCTTCTCGAGCTGGCTGGGTGGAAACGCTCCGCTGACGAAGACGAGTGGCGTCTTCGCGTACTCGCTGCGTTTCCGGATTTCCTTGGCCAGATGGACGCCGTTGAGGCCCGGCATGAGGATATCGAGCACGAACAGGCGGATCGCTGCCTCGCTGCGGTTCAGAATGTCGAGCGCTTCGGCGGTCGAAGAGGCGACCACGACGTCCATGTCGAGGGTTTCCAGGTGGGTGGCCATGACCCGGCTGATATGGGGCTCATCGTCCACCACGAGGGCAATGCCGCCCTTGTGGCGAGTTTTCAGAAAGCGGTCAAGGATGCCCATCCCAGGTTTCTCCGATCCGGCCAGTCGCAAGCCAGTCTGCCGCGCCCTTCCCCTTCCCATAGTGAACTGTGTCACAGGGGAGGGGCGTTGTCAAGCACAGAGCTGTACATTGCAGTGATTTTGCGCGCATCCGGTGCGCATCGGGCTGCCGCGGACGCGCTTTTGCTCTGCATTGAGTGTCCAGAACAGGCTGGGAAGCCGCCGTAGATTTCAAAAATTTTCAAAAAACGATAAGCGACCCCGGCAGGCATTCCCTTGGTCTATGCCTGAGGCCGGTTTATGCCTCACGGGTGGCAAGAGCCTCTTCGCGGTAGTGCAGCGGCGCGCGGCCGTGAATGCGCTTGAAGGCACGACTGAAGGTGTACGGATCCGCGCAGCCGACCTCGCGCGCGATCTCCTTGACGGTCAAGGGGGTTGCGACGAGGAGGTGCGCGGCGGCGTCCATTCGGATGCGGTTCAGGTGTTCCAGCGGCCCGTGGCCGGCGAAGCGGCGAAACAGGCGCGACAGGTGAACGGGATGAACGCTGCACGCGGCCGCAACATCTGACGCGGTCCGGACCTTGGCAAACGACTGGCGCATGTACTGCCGGCAGCGACGGAAGGTGCGCTCGGCCTGTCCCGCGGCGGCCCCGCCCGCCCCCCATTCGTCGGTGGCGCGGAGCAGGAGGGCCTCCAGGAGGCGCCGGCAGACCGCGGGCGCACTGCGCCGACCGGACCGGGCTTCCTGGAGGATCTGCGTCCACAGGCGGCTCGCCACGCCGGGATCCGCGGTGTGCAGGCGGCCGCGACGGTCTCCGAAGCACTCGGTGGCGAGCGCACCCAGGGCGGAGGCGTCCGGCGCCACCGCGATGTAGAGTTCCAGCGTCCGGCCGGGGTCGACCCCAACGGCACGCGGCCGGCCGGGACCGTGCAGAAACAGGTCACCGCGCTGAAGGCGCTGGCGTTCCTCGGTCGCGCCTTCCTCCCATCCGTGCCCCGCCGCGACCCAGGCGAGGAAGTAGACGCGGTTGCGCCGATGGCCGAACCGGAAGCGGTCGCCCCACACCTCGTGCGCGACGCGGGTGAGTTCCGGGGCTTCGCCGGGATGCAGGCCCCAGTTGAGGAAGCACTCCTCTTTGTGACGCATGTCGAGCACAACGTCTGGAGGCATCACGCCCCTCCTGAAGGTTAAGAAACGACATGGTACGGATAGTCCGTGCAATTGTCAAAGACTGTTCAGGTGCATACCATCCACATCAGGAGAGCTTTTCAGGGCACATCGACCAGAAGAGCCGGCTAAGAATCGGCATTGACAAGGAGAGGTCTCATGGTGCAGGGAATTCGACTGGGATTTGTCGGCATGCGGAACATCGGGCGGGGCCATGTTCGTAACGCCTCGAAACTAGAGGGCGTTACGGTTGCGGCACTGGTTGACACGGATCCGGAACGCCTGCAGGAAGCGGGGCGGGAATTCGGCGTCGAAACGCTGCTGGACAGCACGGATGCTCTGCTGGCGCGCGACGACATCGACGGGGTGGTCCTGGCGGTGCCGAACCAGTTCCATGCATCGATGACCACGGCGGCGCTCGAGGCGGGGAAGCACGTGCTTGTGGAGAAGCCGATGTGCCGGAGCGTGCCGGAGGCCGAGGCCATGATTGCGGCGCGCGACCGGAGCGGGAAGACGCTGATGGTGGGCATGAACCAGCGGTTCGACCCGCTCGTCGCCGCCCTGCGGCAGCAGGTGGCGGACGGGGCGCTCGGCGCGTTCCAGTTCGGCCGGACGCGGTGGCTGCTGCATCGTCCGTTCGAGGGGCTCTGGTCGCGCGGGGACTGGTTCCTGTCCGAGGGCGAGTCCGGCGGCGGACCGGTGGCGGACATGGGGGTGCATCGGCTGGACCTGGCGCTCCACCTGCTGGGGTTCCCGGAGGTGGCGTCGGTCTCCGCCGTCTGCTTCCATGGCATCGGCAAGGCGGAAGCCGAGAAGCGCGGCAAGCCCTACGGCATCGAGGACGGCGGCGTGGGTCTGATCCGCTTTGCCGATGGAGGCTGCCTGGAACTGGAGGCCAGCTACTTCTCCAACACCACCAGCGACGGCCGGGCCACCGAATTGCGCGGGACGAAAGGCAGCCTGGTTCTGGAGGACGAGGCGCCGCTGAAGGACCACGAAAGCGGGGAGGCCACGCCGGTGCCGGTGACGCCGGACGCGTCGGCGCCGACCAGTTGCGCCGAGCACTTTGTCCGCGTGCTGCGCGGGGAGGAGGAGCTGTCCAGCACGCCCGAGGAGGGGCTGGTATCGGTGCGCATCCTCGAGGCCTTCTACGAAAGCGCCCGGACGGGTGAGGCGGTGCGAATCGGTTGAAACTGCGTACCGATTGTCCGGTGGCCTATTCCCGAGACCTTTCGACGCACGGAGGAGACGAAACGATGGAGACGATGCACTACCGGTTGCCCGGCGGCGGAACGGTCCGGGTCGGCTACCGGACGCCGACCCTGAGCGGTTCGCTGGACGCGGCGGGAAAGATGGCGCTCGCTGGCGAACTCGGCATGCCGGTGGTGGAACCGCAACTGGTCGAACGGGAATTCCCGGACGAAGCCGCCGTGGAGGCGTACGCGGCCGCGGCGAAGGGTGCTGGCATCGCGGTCGAGACGGCGGGCGCGTTCCCGGCACTGACCGACCCGGCCGCGCGGGACCGGCAGGACGCCGAGATCGAAAAGACGATCCGCCGGGTCGAACGACTCGGCGCCCGGTATGTGTTTGTCTGCGTCCAGGAGCCCCCGGAAGGGGTCTCGCAGCCCGACGCGTGGCCCCTGCTGGTGCAGAACGTGCAGCGCTGGGCCGACGGGCTGAACGCGGCCGGCGTGTCGCTGGCCATCGAGCCGGAATGGTTTGTCGGCAGCGTGGAGCGGATGGCGCGGCTGGTGCGCCTGGTGGACCGACCGAACCTTTGCGTCAATTACGATCCGACCAACTTCTACCTCTACGGAAGCGACCCGCTGGACGCGCTGGCGCAGTTTCCCGACCGCATCCGCAGCGGCCACATCAAGGATGGCGTCTATCGCGCGGGGAGCCATACGGAGACGCCGGTCGGGACGGGCGAGTTGGACTACGCCGCGATCTTCACGGAGGTGGGCAGGCGCGGGCTTTCGCTCACCATGCACATCGAGCACTGCACCGAGGCCGACCAGGTGCGGGCGGCGGCGGCGCATGTCCGCGCCGTCATGCGGGAGGTGGGGGCGTCGGTGGCGGGGCAGGGCGGGCCGGTACGGCGAACAGCGCAGAAAGGCGCGCCGGGGTCAGGTCCGAAAGCGTGTCGACGACCAGGTCGGCCTCTTCCGTGAGGGCGTCCCGGTCGGTCGTGCCGGTGAGGCCCACGGCGCGCGCACCGGCGGCGCGGGCGGCCTGGAGACCGTGGACGCTGTCCTCGATCACCACGCAGCGCTCCGCCGGCAGGCCGAGCCGCGCCGCCGCCTTCTGGAACACCTCGGGATGCGGCTTGCTGTGGGCCAGATCGTCGCCGCTGACCGCCTCGCGGAAGCGGTGCCCTTCCGGGAGGCGCCGCCGGACGAGGTCCACGTTTTCACGCGGCCCCGAGCTCCCAATCGCGAGCATCCACCCGGCATCGTCGAGGGCGCGGATCAGCTCCGGCGCTCCCGGCATGGCGGGAAAGTCGCGCTGGATGCTGTCCCGGTAGACCGCTTCCTTCTCGGCATACCAGGCGTTCAACTCCGCTTCCGGGAGGTCCCGCCCGGTAATGGCTTCGGCGAACGCGCGGAAGGTGCGGCCGAAGAGGCGGGCGAAGAGGTCGCGGTCGATGTCGAACCCGCGCGCGGCGCAGGTGGTCTGCCAGGACGTCCAGTGCGGTTCGTAGCTGTCGACAAGGACGCCGTCCATGTCGAAGAGGACGGCGCGCGCGGTCATTTCGGTCACCGGTGGTGTCTCCTCCAGAGGCGAACTCAGGGCAGCATGGCGTTGGGGGTGCGGAGCTCTTCGGGCAGAGAGGTTTCCATGACGTCGTTTAGGCCGCGGGGGGCGAACGCCTTCCGCTCTACGCGGACGCCCCTCCTCAGCATGGTTTCGAGCGCGGCGACGCAGGGCCTGGGCGTACTGCTGCAGGGGTCGTTTGTGATGCCGGCCTGTGCGCGCTTGCGGTCGCGGTCGCCGAGCGGGTGGGTCGGCAGGTCGTAGGTGCGGATGTCCTGGGGCGTGACGCCCAGGAGCCGCGCGTGCGGGACGCAGAAGAACTCGTTGACGTGTGCGGCGTTGCCGGAGCCGACCTTGAGCGTGCGGTAGATGTTGCAGTAGCCGTAGGGGTCGCCGTCGGTGAAGACATAGACCGGCAGCTTGCAGGTATCGGCCAGGATGCGGGTGAAACGGCGGTTGGCCCGGGTCGGCACGCCGCCCATCGCCACGACGATGCAGTCGGCCTCCCGCCAGTAGCCGTGCCCGTTGAGGCGCTCGAAGAGGGCGGCGGTCTCGACGGCGAGGACGAACTTGGCCTTGGTCCGGAACTCGAGTCCTTCCACGCGGCTGGGGATGGAGTAGCTCCCGCGGCCGAACTGGCGGCAGTCGATTTCGATGCGGCGGCCGGTGGCGGGGTCGGTGTCGATGACGATGAGCTCGCCGGCGACCGAACCGTTCTGCTCGGCGGGGATGAAGCCAAGCTGTTCACGGTTGACCGCGCACATCGCCTCGACATCGTCCATGAGGGCGTCCGACTCGCTCTGATCCTGAAAGCTGGCGGGCCCCCAGCCGGCCTGGCCGGGCGCGTTGTCCCGCTGTCCGCTGCCCTTGGAGGTGTAGTAGACTTCACGCTTGGAAGCGAAGTCGTTGGACTGGATCAGGTACTTGGCGAACGCCATCAGGCGCACGGTCTGGGCGAATGGCTTGACCGTCTGGTAGCTGAGGGTGCGCTTGGACTTCTTGTCGCCGAGCGTGAAGAAGCCCTTCCGCGGGGCGAAACCGACGTTGGAGAGGCTGCGGATGGGGACGTTGATGTGCGGGCGGCGGCCGCGGTCGACCGCTTCCTTGATGCTTTCGCCGATGCCGACGAGGCCGTTCAGGGCGGGGCTCCGGCTGAGGTCGGGGCGCTCCGCCTCCGCCTGCGAGGCCTTGGCGTTCTTCTGCTTTGTGGCGCCGGCGGCCTTTGCTTTCTTGCCGGCGGCCTTCGAGGCCGTCTGTCTGGCCTTCTTCTTGGAGGTCGAGGCCTTTGCGGCCTTGCGCTTTGCCTTCGGGGAGGCTTTGGCGGTTTTCTGTTTGGCCATGGTCTGCTCCAGAGAACGACAACTGGTTGCGGAATTCGGACGGACGGCGCAACGCGTCAGGACGTCCAGATGCCCCGGACGCCAAGAATGATCATCTCCGCGGAGAGGGCGCCGATGACCAGCCCGTTCAGGCGGGACAGGGTGTTGACGTAACGGTCAAAGATGCGGCCGTGGCTGACACGCAGACGATCGCGGATCGCCTTGAAGAGGATCACGGCCGAGAGAGCGAACGCCATGCCCAGGAGGAGAATGGGGATGGAGGTGTAGCCCGGATGCTGCTTGCCGATGAGGATCGCCTGCGTGATGGTGCCCGCACCGATCATGAAGGGAAGGGCGATCTCCGAGGGCAGGTCCTCCAGGTCGCCGCGAAAGGCCACCACGGCGCGGTAGCCCTTGGTGACGTAGGCGTAGCCCCAGACGAAAAAGATGACGCCGCCGAAGACGCGGAGCGCATTCGGCCGGATGTTGAGGACGTTCCGCAGCAGCGGTTCGCCGCCCATCGCGAAGAGAATGAAGACCAGCGCGCTGATGCCGGCTGCCCGGCCGATGACGCGGACGAATGTCTTCTTGTCCAGGTCCTCCATCACGGGCATCAGGTACAGGCAGAGCGCAAACGGGTTGAGGATGGCCAGGAACGAGAGGACCGCCTTCACGCAATCGGTGCAGTCGGACACGGCGCTTCCTTTCGGTCAGTCGCAGGTCGGCGGCGGCGCGCGCCAGCCGTCGCGGCCGCGCAGGCGGACCCCGGCCTCCAGGTGACCGCGAAACAGGGGAATCCGGTCAAAGCCCCGCCGCCGGGCCTGGGCGGTCGGGGGGTGCCGGGGCGACGCCCCCCGGGGCAGGCTGTAGGCGGAGACCTCGGTCGCAAAATCGTCGGAGAGCTCGGCGAAGTAGGTGCGCAGTTCCCGCGCGCAATAGAGCTTCCAGTGGTGCCCGTAGGTGACGTGCCGGAAGATGGCGCCCACCCGCAGGCCGATGCCCCTGCCGGTGAAGAGGCGCTTCAGCACCTTGCGAAGCTGGCGGAACTCGTAGGCGTTGGGGGTGGTGAGGTAGATGAAGCCGTCCACGCGCAGGAGCTCGCTCACGCGCTTCCAG
>CAZKKD010000029.1:0-19008 GCA_964553265.1 uncultured Planctomycetales bacterium
GTCTGCGGATCGAAAAAGACCAGGTCCTTGCCCGAGTGCTCGCTGTGCTTGGAAAGGTCGTAGTCGGTCCGGTTGGCGATGCCCTCAAGCTCGCCCCAGACGCCTTCGCCCTCCGGTGTCTCGAACGGAAACCAGTACTCGACGTCGGCGCAGGCCTTGGCATAGTGCGCCAGTTCGTCCTCCGCGTGGTCGCGCATCCGCAGGCGCTCGCGCGAAAGGCCGAGGCGCGTATACCACTCGAAGCGCTCCTTGCGCCAGTAGGCGTACCACTCCTCGTCCTCGCCGGGCGGGACGAAGAACTCCAGCTCCATCTGCTCGAACTCGCAGGTGCGGAAGGTAAGGTTGCCGGGGGTGATCTCGTTGCGGTAGCTCTTGCCGGTCTGCGCGATGCCGAACGGCGGCTTTTTGCGCGCGGCCTGCATCACGTTGAGGAAGTTGACGAACATCCCCTGCGCCGTCTCCGGACGGAGGTAGACGGCGGAGTCCTTCACGATCTCGCCCAACCGCTTGCGCCGGTCCTCCGGGGAGAGGGGGGCGAGCTCGTCGATCCGGTTGGCGATCTGCTGCAGCGGATCGACCGGCCCCAGGCTGGTGCGGAACATCAGGTTGAACATCCGTTCCTCGGACAGGTCCCCGGCGCCGCAGTGCGGGCAGACGTAGCCGCGCTCCGGGGCGACGCCCTTCAGCTTCTTCCCGTCCGCTTTGCCGTTTTCGCGGTATTCGATCTCACTGCCGGGCTCGGCCCGGGGGGCCTGGTCGGCGCGGAAGCGCTCCTTGCAGACCTTGCAGTCCACCAGCGGATCGGCAAAACCCGCGAGGTGGCCGCTTGCCTCCCAGACCTTCGGGTGCATGATGATGCTGCAGTCGAGGCCCACGATGTCGTCGCGGCCGTGGACCATCGTCTTCCACCACTCTTCCTTGATGTTGCGCTTCAGTTCGATGCCGAGGGGGCCGTAATCGTAGCAGCTCTTGAGCCCGCCGTAGATCTCCGAGGACTGGAAGATGAACCCCCGCCGCTTGCACAGCGAGACAATCTTCTTCATGGTCTCGCCCGCTCCGTTCGCCTGCTTCGCCATGGTCGTCCTGTCCTCTCCTGGTCCCGACGGTCGCCACTTCCGGCTGCACGCCAGCGTGCGGGGGCCGGTGTGGTGCTCTCCGCCGTATGGAAGCGCTCTATTGTACGAGGATCAGAATTGCAGGCAAGGGGCCTCCGGGCCAAACCGTTGGAATGCCGGGACACGGATCCTGCGGTCGGAGCCCCTTAAGTAACTCGATATAAGGAAGTTAGGTTCTGTCTTGTTGCAGGGAGCTGCATGATCCCTGAAATTTCGGGCGGAAACGCTTCCGACTTTCGTACCAGGGATGAAAATTCTGCGCTTTACTGGAAGAGAGGCTTCCTTTACAATGAAGGGCGTGCGACATAAAGCTAAAAGCAGATGTGAACGCCGAAAGCAGTCTCCCGGCATGGGTACCGCAAATCTTTCGGAAAGGGGCAAGGATGAAGCGCTGGATTGCATGCGTACTGGTTGGGTTCCTGGCGTTGGTGGCGACGGGGCAGGCCACGGAGACGGAAAACCTGGGCATCCGGGTGCTTCCGGCGCCCGGCAAGGTAACGGTCGACGGCGGGGTCGAGGACTGGGACCTGACCGGTGGCGTCTTCATCTGCAGTGATGTGGAACGGTTAAAAGACAACTATTCGGTCTGGTATCACCTCATGTACGACGCGGACAACCTGTACATCCTTGCCCGCTGGCGCGACCCCACGCCGCTCAACCATCCCGGCTTGGTGAACGGAAGTTACGGCTTCCACGGCGACTGCCTGCAGGCGCGCTTCATTGCCGATCAGGGCACGCCGGACGAGCGCGTTTCGCACTGGACCTGTTGGATGGACAAGGACGGCAACGACGTCCTCCAGGGCGCCTACGGGCGCAAGTTCAAGAGCGGCAAGGTGGAAGATGCGCAGAAGGAGGGTGGTGCGCAGGCCTTCCGCAAAGGCGAAGACGGCGAGACCTACGTCCAGGAAATCGCCATTCCGTGGGCGCTCTTGACCAAGAGCGGCAAGGCGCCCGCCGTGGGCCAGGCGCTCTGGACCACGGTGGAACCCAACTACACCGCCGGCGTGGCGGGCCGGATCAGCATCAAGGGCATCTTCCGCCCGGGCGTGGCGCCGGACCGCGTCTTCACGTTCCGCGCGTACAGGCAGTGGGGCGACGCGACTCTCGAAGCGGAGGGCAATGTCGAGCCGCGTCCTGTCCGATTGGCGGACGCGCGCGAGTTTACTGTCTCAATGCAGGACGGTCGTCCCGAGGTGGACTGGGACGGTCTCATCGAAAGCGATCTCTGGCCCGGCTTCGAGCAACTGACGTTCAAGATGCCGTTTGACGGCCTGGTTTCACTGAATATCACGGACAAGGACGGAAAGGTGGTCCGGCAACTTCTGACCGGGCAGTTCTTTGCCAAGGGCGAACGCACCGTGGAGTGGGACGGTCTTTCGACGCCGTACGTCAAGGACCCCGGAGCCCCGGTCGAGGGCGGAACGTACACCTGGCGCGCGATTGCGCATCCGGGGATCGGGCTGCGCCTGCGCGGCTGGGCCCACCACGGCGGCACCCATCCCTGGTCGGCCGGTCCCGGCACCGGCTGGGGCGGCAACCATGGCGCCCCCTGCGCCGCGGCGGCGGACGGGAAGAGAATCTACCTCGGCTGGTCGTACGCCGAAGGTCCGGCGCCGCTGGTGGCCGTCGACGCCGACGGAAACGTGAAGTGGCGCCTGGGGATGGGCGGCAAGGACGAGGCGACCACGCTCGCGGTGGACGCAGGGACGGTCTACGCCGGCTTCCACGGCAACCAGGCGCTCTACCGGGTCGATGCGGAGTCGGGTGAGTTCTCCTCCTGGGAGGGCGCCGAATCGACGGAGCGGCATGTCGAGAAGCTCTGGGATGCGCCGGAAGGGATGCCCAACCGCTTCGTCGGAATGGATGTCGCGGACGGCAAGGTCTACCTTTCCTTCGGGCCGCCCACCCTCTTCCTGGAGAGCCAGATCACCGACTGGAAAGCGTTCCTCACGCGCCTGAAGGAGGATCCCGGCCCCCTGGACGGCATCTACGATGGCCTCATGAACAAGTTCAAGCGCCCGATTGAGCGCTTCCTCAAGGGGCAGGTGGAATACAAGGACATTCGTGTCAGGCCTGTCCTCAGTGCCATGAACGAGAGACTGGACGCCCCCGCCCTCGGGGCAGGCGGCGAGACACCCCTCGCGCGGCGCATGGCGGCGCGCGCCACCATACTGGCGGCATACGGGGGCCTGATCCGGCAGCCCCGTGGCGAGTTCATGGCCGTCCTGGACGGCGCGACCGGAAAACTGGAGCAGATCATCGATGTGCCCTTGCCGGGAGCGGTTGCGGCGGCTGGCCCGAACCGGGTGCTGGTGGTCTCGGGCGCTACCGATGTGCTGGCGCTGGACCCGGCCGCCGGGAAGGTGACGAAGGTGCTGACCGGTGTCGGCAATATCCGCGACCTGGCGGTTCGCGAAGACGGCGGACTCTGCGTCCTCGCCGGGGAGCCGGAGAACCAGGTGAAGCTGTATGACGCCGGCGGCAAGCTGCAGAAGGCGCTCGGCAAGCTGGGCGGCCGCGCCCCCACCGGGCCGTGGAACGCCGAGGCGATGCGCGCACCGAGCGCACTGGCTATCGACGCGGCGGGACGCGCCTGGGTCGCCGAATCCATCAAGACGCCAAAGCGCTTTGTGGTCTGGGACCTCGAGGCGGGCAAGGTAGTGGATGAGCATTTCGGGCCAAGCATGTACGGGGCCAGCGGCGGCGCCATCCTGCCGCAGGATCCGAACATCATGGTGGGGCAGGCGTGCGAATGGAAGCTGAACCCGGAAACGGGGCGCGCACAATGCCTCGGCGTCTTTGATACCAGGACGCATGGGTTTGCCACCTTCCGCACGGCGAAAAACGGCAGGACCTACCTCTTCGCAAAGCATTCGGGCCACCTCGGATCGGGCCATGTCAGCGTCTTCGAGCGACTCGGGGACGGCAGGTATGCCCATCGCCTGGAACTTCTCTGGGTCGGCCGGGGCGGCGAGCCGGTGAGCTCCTGGTGGATTGACGCCAACGGGGACGGTGCTCTGCAGGACAACGAAGCGGTTCAGAAGATGCCCCGTCGCCTGCGCATCATCGGCAGCAACGGCTGGTCGCTCAATGTCGGGCCGGACATGGCACTCTACGGGTACATGGAACAGGAGGGCGTGACCGACCGGCGAGGCCCCAGTGGAGACTGGGTCCGCGTCCCGGTGACCGGGTTTGACGAGAGCGGGGCTCCCCTCTACGCCTTCGACAAGCCGCAGATTCTGCCCGCGATTCCGGGCGGACATTATCACCACTCGCACAGCCAGATCGTCCCGTCCGCCGACGGCCAACACATCCTGACCAATGAGCAGTTCGGCCGCGGGATCATGCACTGGGTCTGCTACAACGCTGACGGCACCGAAGAGCTGTGGCGGTACCCGAATCCCTTCTTCCAGGTGCATGGCTCGCACCGGGCGCCGCCGCCGACGGCGGGATTGTTCCGCGGTGGGTTCGGGGTGGTGGGATATGCAACACTGCCCGAGCCGGTCGGCAACGTCTGGGTGATGAACACCAACGTCGGGGAGTGGCACGTTTTGAACGAGGACGGCTTCTACATCACCAAGCTCTTTGAAGGCGACCCGTTCAAGCGGCGGTGGCCCGACCAGGCCACGCCCGGCGCCATCATGGACAGTGCGCCTCCCGGATCGGGTGGTGAGGACTTCGGCGGTTCGGCGACCCAGGGCCAGGACGGCAAGCTGTATGTGCAAAGCGGAAAGGCCGCCTACTGGAACCTGGTCACCGTCGGCTGGGACGAGGTTGTCGAGGTCGGCGAGGGTTCGGTTGAGATCTCCGACGCAGATCGCAAGCTGGCCGACCGCATGCGCATCGAAGCCATGCAGAAGGCGCGCGGCAGGCCGTTGCTGGTGGCCAAGCGCATGACGCCCGCCTTTACGGGGGACCTGCGGAAGGACTTCACCGGGTGCCCGATCGCGGAATACCGGAAACAGTCGGGCGCGGACGTCAAGACCGTGATCGCCTGGGACGACAAAAACCTCTACGTCGGATGGGAGGTGAACGACGCCACGCCCTGGATCAACAAGGCGGGCGAAGCCCCGATGATGTATGCCAGCGGCGACAGCGTGGATCTCCAGATTGGCACCCAGTCGGACGCTGACCCCGACCGCGCCAAGGAAGGGGCAGGGGATGTGCGGGTGAATATCGGCCCGTTCGAGGAGACCCCGACGGCGGCCATTTACCGGACGGTCTCGGCTCAGGAGAAGGAGCGCGTCTTCAGCTCCGGCGTGGAGAGGGCCTACCCGGTGGACTATGTCGCGGTGCTCGACAGCGCGAAGATCCATGTCGACGCCGACGCCAACCGCAAGCGCTACGTGGTGGAGGTTGCGCTTCCGCTGGTGGATCTCGGGCTCACGCCCGAAGCCGGGTTGAAGATCCGTGGCGACTTCGGCGCCATGCACAGCGATGCTGCTGGCGAGAATGCGGTCCTGCGCACCTACTGGAGCAACCAGGATACCGGTCTCGTGGACGACGTGGTCTTCGAGCTCCAGGCCACGCCGAAGAACTGGGGCGAAATCCTGTTCCGGGAGTAATCGGCCCGAGAAACGGGAACGCCGCCCCGTTGGCGTCGTCCGTGCAATGAGAACGCCCCCGGCCGTTGCTGCGGCCGGGGGCGTTTGTTGTCTGCATCCTGCGGGCCGTCGGCCCGAGTCGGGGCTGGACGATTACGGTCTCAGCTATCGGTGGTACCGTTTCCGTTTCCGTTCCCGTTCCCGGGGAGTGCTGCCTCTTCCATGGCGGAACTGCGGCGCTCGCCAAGGGGAATGGGGTGCGGCTCGATGTGCCAGATGCGTTCGCTGTAGTCGCGGATCGAGCGGTCGCTGGAGAAGGTGCCGGCGCCCGCGATATTGAGGATGGCCTTCCGGTTCCATTCGTCCTGCGTGTTGTAGAGGCGCCCGACATCTTTCTGCGCGTCGGCGTAGGCGCGGAGGTCGGCGAGGACCATGAAGTAATCGTTCTTGTCGAAGGTGGTTTCGCGCAGCGGCTCGAAGACGCCGGGTTCGCTGATGCTGAAGTGGCCGCCCAGGATCATGTCGAGAGCTTCCTTGATCTCCGCGTCGCTCTCGTAGACAGCACGGGCGTCATAGCGGGGCTTGCGTTCGGCCACCTCATCGGCGGTCATGCCGAAGATGAACATGTTGTCCGGGCCCACCGCGTCGCGCATTTCGACGTTGGCGCCGTCGAGCGTGCCGAGGGTGAGCGCGCCGTTGAGCATGAATTTCATGTTGCCGGTGCCGGAGGCCTCCGTGCCGGCGAGGCTGATCTGCTCGGAAAGGTCGGCGCCGGGGATGATCTTCTCCGCGGAGGAGACCCGGTAGTTCGGCAGGAAATAGACCTGCAGGCGGTCGTTGACGGCGGGATCGTTGTTGATGACCTGGCCGAGATTGTTGATGAGCTTGATGATGACCTTGGCCGTCTGGTAGGCGGGAGCCGCCTTCGCGCCGAAGAGGAAGGTGCGCGGCGGCATGTCGCCGGCCTCGCCGCGGCGGATGCGGTTGTAGAGCATGACGATGTGGATGGCGTTCAGGAACTGGCGCTTGTACTCGTGCAGGCGCTTGACCTGCACGTCGAACATCGTGTCCGGGTTGAGCGTGAAGCCCCACTCCCGCTTCGCGTAGGTCGCGAGGGCTTCCTTCGCCTGCCGCTTGACCTGGCTGTACGTTTCGCGGAACCCGGCGTCGTCGGCCTTTGGCTTGAGCTCGCTCAGGCGATCCAGGCGCCGGGGCCAGTCGTCGCCAATAGCCTTGGTGACGAGTTGCGCCAGCGGCGGGTTGGCCTTCAAGAGCCAGCGACGCGGCGTAATGCCGTTGGTGACGTTGTGGAAGCGGTCGGGAAACATTTTGGCGAAGTCGGGCATCACGCGTTCGCGCAGCAGGTCCGAGTGGATCTGCGATACCCCGTTGACGGCGTGGCTGCCGACCATGGCGAGGTGGGCCATGCGGATCTGCTTCTCGTCGCCTTCTTCGATGAGGCTCATCCGCCCGATCCGTTCGAGTTCGCCGGGGTAGGTCATGGCGACCTTTTCCAGGAAGCGGGCGTTGATCTCGTAGATGAGCTCCAGGTGCCGCGGCAGCAGCTTTTCGAACATCGAGACCGGCCACTTCTCCAGCGCCTCGGGGAGGAGCGTGTGGTTGGTATAGCCCATGGTCGCGACCGTGATGTCGAAGGCGCGGTCGAAGCTGACGTCTTCCTCGTCGATGAGGATGCGCATCAGTTCCGGCACCGCGACGGAGGGGTGCGTATCGTTGAGCTGGACGGCCGACTTGTCCGGGAGCGCGTCCCAGTTGTCGCCGTTGTCCGTCTTGAAACGGCGGATGATGTCGTGGAGAGAGCACGCGACGAAGAAGTACTGCTGGCGCAGGCGCAGCTCCTTGCCGAGGTAGAAGGCGTCGTTCGGGTAGAGGACCTTGGTCAGGTTCTCGGCGCGCACCTTGCTCTCGACCGCGGCGATATAGTCGCCCTGGTTGAAGTCCTCGAAGTCGAAGTCCTCGTGCCCCTTCGCGCTCCAGAGGCGGAGCGTGTTCACCGTCGCGCCGCCGTAGCCGACGATGGGCGTGTCGAAGGGGATGCCGATGACGGGGATGGTGTGCACCCATGCGCGTCGGCCGCCTTGGTCCTCTACGTGCCCGCCGAAGTGGACGGGAATGCGGTAGTCGAGCCGTTCGATCTCCCAGGGATAGCCGCCGCGAGTCCAGTTGTCCGGCTCCTCGACCTGGTAGCCGTTCTCGATCTTCTGCTCGAAGATGCCGTAGTCGTAGCGGATGCCGTAGCCGATGCTGGGGATTTCGAGCGAGGCGAGCGAGTCGAGAAAACAGGCGGCGAGGCGGCCGAGGCCGCCGTTGCCGAGGCCGGCGTCGACCTCTTCGTCGCGCATCTCTTCCCAGTCGAGGCCGAAGTCCGCCATCGCGGTGCGGACGGTGTCCTCGAGGCCGAGATTGATGACGTTGTTGCCCATTGCGCGGCCCATGAGGTACTCGGGCGGGGGGTAGTACAGGCGCTTGACGTTGTCGGCATGGTGTCGCTGCTGGGTCTCCACCCACTGGGCGATCAGGCGGTCGCGAAGCGCCATGGCGAGGGCGAGGTAGCGGTCGTGCAGCGTGGCGGTATAGCGGTCGCGGACGAGGTCGTACTTCAGGTGCTCGGCAAAGCCGCGCTTGATGTCGGCGGGCTCGTTCCCGCTGCGGCTGTTGCTCCACGTCTGGGTGATGGTGGTGTTGGAACTCATCGTGGCGTCCTTTCGCATGCGCAGACCGGCACCGGCTCCGGACGCGGTCCGCGTCTGGACCGCGTCCACGGCGGAGTATGCCGCTCCGGCGACAACCCGTCAACGAAAATCGGAGAGACGATTTTTGCGGCCGGGGCTTGACGGGACTGCGGCCGGCTGCTTGGCTTAGCGGGCGGATGCAATGGCGGTCCGGTGGCCGGACCCACGGATTCGCGTAGAAGCCCCGGAAGCATCCCGCCGCCGATTTCGCGACGATCAAACCAGACGGAAGGAAGGGAAGGAGCCCAACGCCATGTCCCGCCAGCCGAACATCCTGTTTGCCTTTGCCGACGACTGGGGCCGGTACGCGAGCTGCTACGCGGAGCACGAAGGCCCCCGGTCGCTGAACCGCTTCCTGGAGACGCCGACCATCGACCGCGTCGCGCGCGAGGGCGTGCTCTTCACCAACGCGTTCGTCCAGTCGCCGAGCTGCACGCCCTGCCGCAGTTCGGTGCTGAGCGGGCGGTACTTCTGGGAGTGCGGGATGGGGGCCATCCTGCAGGGGGCGCGCTGGGACGAGTCCATTCCGAGCTACCCGCTTCTCCTGGAGGAGGCGGGCTATCACATCGGCTTCACCTACAAGGTCTGGTCGCCGGGCAAGACCGCCGACGCGCCCTACGGAGCCGAGCGGAACCGGTACCAGGAACAGAACTGGTTCTCCTGCTACTCGCAGACCGCGACCTCGCTGGTGGAGGAGCACGGCGTCGAGGGCGCCAAGCAGCAGCTCGCCGACGAGGTGCGCCGCAACTTCGACCTCTTCCTGGCGGATCGGCCCGAAGGCAAACCGTTCTGCTACTGGTGGGGTCCCACGAATACGCATCGCCACTGGCAGCAGGGCAGCGGAAAGGCCCTCTGGGGCCTCGAACCCGAGCGACTGGAAGGCAACCTTCCCGCCTTCCTGCCCGACGTGCCGGAGGTGCGGGAGGACGTCAACGATTACCTGGGCGAGTGCCAGGCGGTGGACGCGGGGCTGGAGGTCCTCCTGGCGCGCCTGGAGGAGATCGGGGAGCTCGACAATACGCTGGTTGTCGTCAGCGGCGACCACGGCATTCCCGGCATGCCGCGCGCGAAATGCAACCTGTACAACATCGGGTGCGAGGTGACGCTTCTCGCGCGCTGGCCGGGGCGAATCGAGCCCGGTCGCGTGGTGGAGGACTTCGTCAACCTGATGGACGTGGCGCCCACGTTCCTGGACGCCGGCGGGGTGACGCCGCCGGACTGCATGAGCGGGCGGAGCCTGCTGCCGGTGCTGGAGAGCGAGGCCTCCGGGCAGGTCGAGCCGGAGCGGGACTTCGTCGTCACCGGGCGGGAGCGGCATGTCGCGGGCGCACGCGAAGGCCACCTTCCCTATCCGCAGCGCCCGATCCGGACAAAGGACTATCTCTACATCATCAACTTCGAGCCGGACCGCTGGCCGATGGGCAGTCCCGAGGGCCTGGATGACCCGAACGCGCCCGCGCCGGACTACGAGACGCTGGCGAAAGAGACCTTTGTCTGTTACGGCGACTTCGACGCGAGCCCGACCAAGGCGTGGATGATCCATCACCGCGCCGAAGAGACGGTTCGCCCCCTGTACGAACTCGGCTTCGGCAAGCGGCCGCGTGTCGAACTGTACGACCTCCGCACCGATCCGGATTACATGAACAACGTGGCCGGACAGGCCGAATACCGGCAGGTCGAAGAGGAACTGAACGAGCGGCTCCTGCAGGAACTGCGGGGTCACCAGGATCCCCGCATCGTCGAGGAGCCCTGCCGTTTCGAAAGCGCTCCCTATGCCGGCCCCGTACAGGACTGACCCGCAGGCACAGAAAGGAAAGCATTCATGGGGAAGCCGAATTTCGTCTTCATCATGGCCGACGACCTCGGGTACGGCGACCTGGGTTGCTTTGGCAGCGAGACCATTGAGACGCCGAACATTGACGACCTGGCCGCACGCGGCCTCACTTTCACCGACTACCACGCCAATGGCCCGGTCTGCACCCCGACGCGAGCGGCGCTCCTGACCGGACGCTACCAGCAGCGCTGCGGGCTGGAGGGCGTCATCTACGTCAAGGGCGACACCCGGAAGACCGGTCTGTCGACCGACGAGTACTGTCTCAGCAATACGCTTCGCAAGGGCGGGTACGCCACCGCCCTCTTCGGCAAGTGGCACCTCGGCTACGACACCGATTTCAATCCGGTGCATCACGGATTCGACGAATTCCGCGGCTACGTGAGCGGCAACGTCGACTACCACAGCCACGTGGACAACGCCGGTGTTCCGGACTGGTGGGACGGGACCAGCCAGATCGAAGAGGAAGGGTACGTCACCGACCTGGTCAACCGGCATGCGGTCCGGTTCATCGAGGAGCACAAGGACCAGCCCTTCTGCGTGTACGTGGCGCATGAGGCTCCGCATTGGCCGTATCAGGGGCGTTTCGACAAGGCGGACCGCGTTCCCGGGGGCGACTTTCCGGCCCGGGGCTCACGCGAAGACAAGCAGGCCGCCTACAAGGAGATGATCGAAGCGATGGACGAGGGGGTCGGCTGGATCGTCGAGAAGCTGCGCGAACTCGGCCTGGAGGAAAACACGCTTCTCGTCTTCTGCTCGGACAACGGCGCCGAGGTGCCCATCGGCTCGAACGGGGCGCTCCGGGGGGCGAAGGGGGATGTCTACGAAGGCGGGCACCGCGTCCCGGCGGCGGTCTGCTGGCCCGGCGTCGTCGCCCCCGGCGGCCGGACCGACGCCACCGTGCTCGGGATGGACTGGTTCCCCACCTTCGTGCAGCTGGCCGGGCTTGAACCGGATTACCCGAAGGCACTGGATGGTGTCGACATCAGCGAGCTCATCCTCTCTGGAACGGCCTTGCCCGAGCGCACCACCTTCTGGCGGTATGCCGGCAACCTTGCCGTCCGGCGCGGACGCTGGAAGCTGGTTCGTTACGGGGAGACGAACGCGCTTTTCGACATGGAAGCGGACCCCAACGAGACAACCGATCGCGCCGCGGACGAGCCCGAGATCCTCGCCAGCCTGGTCGAAGAGGGGAAGGCCTGGGAAGCGGACGTGCTCTCCGGGGTCGATCTCCGAACCACCTGAAGCGCGGCGACGCCCGGGCCGCAAGGGGATGGCGAAAGACAACAGCGCCGGACGGCAGGCATTCCACCGTCCGGCGCTGTGCGTTTCAGTCTGCGGTTTCGGCGTCGACGTTCCGCTCAGTCGAGGATCGCGTCCGGGCCGATGGGGATGGGCGCGTAGTCCTTCTTCAGCTTCTCCGGCACGATGACGATGTCCTGCGTCAACGGGCGGAATCCCTCCGGATCCAGGAAGATGCAGCGACAGATGGCCGGGTTGCCTCCGGAGAGGGCGTTCCGCGTCTGCTTGTTCCAGACCGGAATGCGCAGCGTCTTCGCCTGGCCGGGACGGCAGGTGACCTTGACGTCCTTCCAGGCCCGCATCATCGTCATGTAGCCGCCGCCCCCGCCCATCATGGTGCGGAGCGTGCAGTCCTGCAGGTTGATGTCGTTGTACTGGTTGTGGATGGTGACCGCGATGCTCTTGTCGCCTTCCTTCCAGGTGACGGACCGTTCGTCGATCCAGACCGGAGAGAAGAGCACCCGGAGCGCCCAGTAGAACGGCTTCGGCGTAAGGTCCGCCGTGATCGGCCCCCAGTCCGCGTCCTCGGCCCAGCGCACCCAGCCCCACGGGTTCCCTTCGCCGCCGCCGCCCCAGCCGCCGCAAATCCACGGGAAGTACGCCCCGCCGAGGCAGGTCGGGTCGTCCCGCATCTGGCCCCACTCGCGCTTCAGGCGGTCCTGGAACACCTGCAGCGTGTTCCGGAAGCTGAGGATCTCTTCCTTTTCGTCAGAGATGATGCTGTTGTACGGGGCGTTCAGGAGGTCGGGGATCATGTTGAAGATGCCGTATTCGCTGCTGAACCAGACGCCTTTCCAGCCGCGCTTCCGGGCTTCCTTGGCGGTGACGGGCGGCTGCATCGAGCCGTCCCAGGCGTTCGGCAACTCCACCTGGCCCTCCTCGTGCAGGCGCTTGACGTGCTTGAACGAGTAGTGCGTGTCCGCGACGTCCCCGAGCCGCAGCTCCAGGATGGCCTCCACCTTGTTGGCGGGTCCCGGCGGCGGGAACATCTGCGCACGGGACGGGTCCAGCCGGCGGACGAAGCGCTCGCAGATCTGCAGGTGGTTCCAGCCGTCGGGAGCGCGTTCCTCGGTCGCCGGCATGTTCTCGTTGCCCACGCTCCAGACCATGATCGACGGGTGATGCCGGTCGCGGCGCACCCCGCTCTCCAGGCGCATGAGGATCGGCCCCATCCACTCGGGGTTGTCGATGTAGTCGGTGCCCCAGTCGATCGGGAGTTCCTGCAGGAGGTACATGCCCATTTCGTCGCAGAGCTCGGCCAGGGCCCGCGGGCCAAGGAAGTGCGTGCGGATGGCGTTCACGTTCGCCTTCTTCATCATCTCCAGGTTGCGGCGGAGCCACTCCTTCGGCGTGTACATGCCGGTCTGGGGGTTCCAGGTGAGGTGGTTGACGCCGCGGAACTTCACCGGGTTGCCGTTGAGGCGCGGACCCTTTGGCGAAAGGTCCAGCCGGCGGAATGCGGTCCGGTAGGTGACGGTCTGCTCCGTCTTGCCGGGGCCGGCCAGGGTCAGGCGGACGGTGTAGAGGTGCGGATGCTCGTCGTTCCAGAGGAGTGGCCTGGCGACCGAGAGCGCGAGCGTCGCCTCTTTCGCTTCGCCGGCGGGGATCCGGAGCGACTTGGTCTGCTGCGCGGCGCGTTTGCCGTCGGGGCCGAGAAGTTCGACCTTCACGCGGCGCTCGGCGACGCGGTTGGTCGTGTTGGCGACGGCAACCGTCCCCTCCACGGTCCCCTTGCGAAGCTTCTTGTCGAGCTCGGGGATGAGCTGGTACTCGGCCAGGTGCACGGGGTCGACCGCGTGGAGGTGCGCGGGCTGGCTGATGCCGGCGAACTCGCACGCGTGGCGGGGCATGTCGAGCTGGACGAACTTGTGCGTCCGCAGGAGGCGCACCGCGATGACCGCGTCCCTGCCGGGCTTGACGTGTTCGGTGACGTCGAACTGGATCGGCGTCAGGCCCGACAGGTGCTCGCCCAGGTCGACGCCGTTGACGTAGAAGCGCGCGGCCGGATAGACCGCCTCGAAGGTGAGGAGGATGCGCTTGTCCTTCCAGGCGGACGGGACGCGCACGGTGCGGCGGAGCATCGCGCCGTCCTTCGGATCGATGTGGTCCATGGTGACCCGCTTCCATTCGGGGTGGTCGGCGGGGTTGTAGTCGAGGTCGTAGGCGAAGATGGGGCCCGGCTGCGGAGCCGTCTCCCAGTTGCCGTCCTTGGTCGCGGGGCGGGCCAGCTTCGCTTCGCCGCCCTTCGGGAAGGGCCACCGGCGGACCTGCCAGTCGCCGGCGAGCTCCAGCCGCGTGTCCGCGTCGTCCAGCATCGGGAGGCAGCGGCGCGGCGTCAGGAGGGTGGAGCGTCCGTCGGCGAACTCGACCGGCGTCGTCGTGTCTGCGTTGCGGTGTCGCTCGATGAGCGCGTCGCCGTCGATAACCATCGGGAGACCCTTTCGTGGGATTCTGCGGAAGCGCGGCCGGCCGCGCACGCGGGCGGCGCATGCATTCCGCGAGGTCTGTCGCAGATTCAGGGCTTTACCGGATCAGGGCGCCGGCGTCAAGGCGTAGAGCGCGTCGCCAATGGGATCGACCCGCACCGCCTGCGGCAGGCCGGTAGCAGTGGCGAGGCCGCCGAGGAGAGCGCGGAGCTCCTTTCGGGAGAGGTGCGGGAACTTCTGTTGCTGGTACTGCAGAAGGCCGGAGCGCCTGCGCGCCACGCGGCGGATGGCCTCGGTCGCCCGCGCCCGGAGGCGCGGAAGCGTGGAGCGGCGCAGTCGCTCTCCCGGGCCTGGCGGCGCGTACGGCACGGGCGGCACGTCCAGGCCCGCCAGGGCGTTCGCGATGCGCTGGCAGGCGAGGGGCCCTTCCAGGCCCGTCAGATAGGATGCAACCAGGGCACGGCGGTCGGGGTCGGCCGGGGCATGCGCGTCGGGGTCCCGCAGAGCCTGCCGCACGTGTGCGACCAGGTCTTCGGCGGTCGGTGCGCACACGCTCACCGCGTTCGGGAGCGGACTGTCGAACTCCTCGCTCGTGAACGGCCGATAGGCGAAGACGGGCCGGTCGAGGAGGTAGGCCTCAAGGCCGGTCGTGCAGCTGTTGTGGAGGACCGCGCTGCTGGCCAGAAGCCACGGGATGGCCCCGTCTTCGTAGATGACCCGGACGTTCGGCAGCGGGTCCGCGTGTGCGCGCCAGGCGTCGTGGTTCTCCGACGGGTGCGGGCGGACGACAATGGTACTCCCCGGAAGAGCGTGGCTGAGGGCGGGCAGGAGGGTGACAAAGCTCTCGTACATCCGCTTGGCGAAGTCGATCCAGCGGGTGTAGAAGGCTTCCTGTTCGTCGGTGGTGATCTTCCCGGCCTGCCGCAGCGTCGGCAGGATGAAGTCGGGGCCGCAGTAGTGGTTGAACCGCGAGAAGTTGGTGTTGACGAGGAGGAACCGGCCGTGCTCCCGGCGAATCTGCTCGACGCGTTCCCGGTGATGGGCGCGGAGCTCGGGGCGGAGGAGGTCGACCCGGTGGTTGCCGGTGACGAGAACCCGGTCGCTGGCGGCCGGGACTTTGTCCAGGATGTCGCGCGCCTGCGTTTCGCCCCAGGCGAAGAAACGCTCGGCCTGCAACAGTGCCTCGGCGTCGATCCGGCTGTCGAGGTAGGCCTGCCGGTGCCGGTAGACCAGGCCTTCCTCGCACCAGGCGGCGATGCGGTGGCCCTGGTCGCGGAGGCGCGCGAAGAACGGCGCCCGCTTCGGAACCACGCCTTTGCTCAGGTAGACCCCGGTCGGAAGATTCGGGAGCGCGGTGTGCAGTTGCGCCTGCCCCCCCAGGGTCACCCCCCAGCCCCGTTCGACAAGCGCGAGCGCGAGGAGCGCCTTCGCCTCCAGTTCGCGTGCCTTGATCTCCACCGGAATGTGGGCCCAGGACAGGGGAGGAAGGGGGTCAGGCATCGGCATGCTCGTGCCCCCCGTGTGTGGCGTCGATTTCGGAGAGAATCGCCTCGGCGGCCCGCCGGCCCGCCAGGCCGTCAGCGTTGCCCAGCCAGTCCTCCAGCAGTCGCCGCGAAGGCTCCGGAAGCTCGAGCGGCGCCGTGCGCGGTTGCCTCGCCGCGGTGGCGAGGCGTTCCTGCAGTGCTTCGGGCGAGTCGACCACCGTCACGCCGGCGGACAGGTCGACAATGTAGTCGCGCTGGTCGGGGGCGGCCGCTTCTGCGAAGGCGGGCGTCACGACAGGCTTTCCGGCAGCGACGGCTTCCAGCAGCGCGGTACTGTTGAAACCGCAGACGACAGCAGCATCGAAGATGAGGTCCAGAGGATCCCCGCCGACCACGAGACGAACGTTGGCGGGAAGGGGCCCCGCGTCTCCCAGGAGAGCCTGGATGGCGCCGGTCTCGCGGTAGGAGTCCTTGACCTTGATGTGAACGGGAATCGACGGGTGCGCCCGGGCGAGGGCCAGGACGGCACGGTGGGAGGTCTCCCAGAGGTGCTGCCAGGAGAGGTCGCTTCGTGTGTCCGCAAAGGTTTCCGCGTAGCGTTCGCCGGAGGCGGGGTGGCGTTTGCGGGGCAGGAACGGAAGGCCGACCTTCGGGGCGAAGCTGAAGAAGAGAACCGGCCCCGGCCCGGAGGGGGGGGCGGCCTGGCCCGCCAGGGCGCGCCGACGCGCGTGCACCCGGTCGAGGCGCGGCATGCCGACGACGCGGATCCGGTCCGGTGCAGCCACTCCGGCACGGATCTGGGTCTGGCGTTCAATCTCGTTGTAGACCAGGATGCGGCGTCCATGAAACGGCCCCCGCCGTTCGCGATAGACGCGCTCGAAGAACGCCTGCCGGCCGGGGCTCTTCATGTTCTCCTTGTGGAGGACGACGAACGGGGTGCCGAGGCGCTCCAGTGCGCCGGCCAGTTCGCGTTCGGCATAGTAGCAGAAATTCCCGGAGACGGCGGCGTCGAGGCGGACGTGCCGCTGCAGGGCGGGCCAGAAGGCGCACAGGAACTCCCGGTAGGCAGCCTTGGCCGCATCGTCGGCCGGACTCGTGGTCACGTAATTGTTGTCGTCAAGGTGCGGCGGCAGGAACGCGTGCGCGAGGGCCTTCACGGCGTGGCGCGGTCCGCGGAGGAGGGCGACCCCGGTCTGCCCCGCAAACGCGGCGCTGATGTCTTCGTTGAGCCCGACTTTCTGCAGGACCAGGATGCGGTGGCGCGCAGCGGCGGGTGCCGTCGGACTGCCGGGCAGGGGCGTTACAAAGGCGGCGAAGTGGCGGGCGGCGGCTTCCGGATCGCGACGATGCGCAGCCCGGGCCAGGCGACGACGGCGCATGGCATGGCGGAGGTGGCCGAGCAGCCGGTCCGGCCGCAGAGCGCGTACGGCTCGGACCATGCGTCGAAGGTCAGGCGCGGCCATTGGAAAGACTCGCGGCCGGGGCATCTGCCGTGTCCGAGCGATGCCGGCCGGCGTCGATCTCGTTCGCATTGTAACGCCGGAGGCGGGCCGGGGACACGCTGCCATCGTTCCATCCCTCAAGGAGGGTGATGCCGAGGCGGAACCCGTGACGCTTGCAGAGCCCTTCCGGATCCTCCGGAAGGGCCCAGTCGCGGCCGTACGGATAGGAAACCCAGGTCGGCCGTTGGCCGCAGGCCCGCTCGATGCAGGCGGAGGAGCGGACCAGTTCGACGTCGAGGGCGTCGCGTTCCATCCGGCTGAACGGCTGATGGGTATGTCCGTGCGCGCCGATCAGGTGGCCGTTCGCCTGGAGGGTGGCCAGGGTCTTCTCGTCCATGTACAGATCACGGGCAAAGGCTGCCTCGTCAATGTCGCGGGCGGCCAGCATGGCGCTGGTGGCGGCGTCCACCGCGTCGTGGGAAAGCACAAAATTGATGAGAAACTTGAGGAGGCCGTCGGCGGGCGTGTCGTAGATGTACATTGCTGCGGCACGTTCGCGCACGGCCGGGGCCACGTGGTCGAGGTCGAGCGGTTCGGGCAATGCCTGCACCAGTTCCTCGCGGAACTGCGCGGGCGGCGTGGTCGCGCGCAGCCAATGGACCTTGTGGACCGCCAGCGCCCGCGCGTCTTCCAGCGGACGGCTGCAGACGAAGATGGCGGCCTTGGCGCCGAGGGGGTCCAGGACGTCGCGGATGGCCGCGAGGTTGTCCACGAGCCCGTCGTCAAAGGTCGGCATGACGAGCGGTTCGTCCGGCGGAACACCGTCCAACAGCATCTCGACATCCATCGGCGTGGCGAAGCGGTACGCTTCTGCGAGTTGCTCAATCTGGCGGCGGAAGGCCGCCGGCGAAAGAGGATGGATGCCCGGATACGGATACGCCTCCGGGTCGCGGATGTAATGGTAGTTGATGAAGAGAATGCGTCCCCGGTTGCTCATGCGTCGGTTCCTTCGTCTGCAAGCTGGCGATAGCGTTTGCCGACGCCGGCATCGTCGGCCAGGCTCTGGAGCGCGGCGCGTTCGTCGGCGGAGACGATCGTGCGCCAGATGCCGATGCGGCTGTCCGAGATGGGGTCGCCCAGGCGTTCGAGCGTCGTGCTGGCCTTGCCGGAGACGGCCAGCACCTTTTCGTAGTCGCTCCGGTCGCCATCGTGTCGGGCCACGGCAGGATCCCACCGTTCGCCCAGAAACGAGAGAACGGCACGCATGGTGGCTTCCGGATCCTGGACCAGGGTCTCGTAGCGGATCTCAAGGAGGCGATTGTCGGTTGCGAGCCCGCTCTGCTTGGCGTCTTCCACGGCACCGAAGAAGGCCGTCCAGATGGTGCCGAACACCTCCGGCGTGTCCCACTTGCCCGCTTCCTTCGCCGAGGCGAAGACGTCCAGCGGATGGCGGATGATGTGGATTACCTTGGCCCGGGGCCAGTGCCCGTAGAGGCGGTCGAGGTGAAGGACGTTGCCCGGCGTCTTTTCCAGCCAGCGCAGTTTGCCGCACCGCGCCGCGTAGGCGCTCAGGAATTCGTCGAGAAAGGCCTCCGGCGTACCGGCCGCGTTCGCCATGCGCTCCACGTCCGGAAGGGGGATCTCGTAGAAGCGGGCCAGGCGGTCCAACTGCTCCGGCAGCGGCGCGATGGGACGGCGGACCGGTTCGGGCAGCATGTGCTGCGTCTCGCCAAGTCCGGGCCACGGCAGGTCGAACCAGTAGGTCTCCAGCCCCGACGCGATGTGCGGATGGCGCCCCAGCATCACGCGCAGGAGCGAAGTCCCGCTCTTGAAGACGCCACCGATGAAGACCGGATCGGTCGGGGTGGGTGTGTGTCCGGTACGAGGGGCATTGGTCATGCCGGGGGTTCCTCCGGTTGCAGCAGGTCGGGGCGGTGGGTCAGCAGAAACTCGGCAAACGCCAGCTCCACCCGGTCGTCGATGTTGACCACGGGGCGCTCGATGACCACCGCTGCGCAGGCGTCCTCGATGATGGTGCCGCCCTCACGCACGGTGGCACGCCGCACCGCATAGCAGACGCCGTTGCGGTGATAGTAGGGTGGAATAAGCTG
>CAZKKD010000030.1:0-18347 GCA_964553265.1 uncultured Planctomycetales bacterium
GGCAGATGGCCAGCGGCATCGCGCACGAGATCCGCAACCCGCTCAACTCCGTCCAGGGGTTCGTCCAGCTCCTGCAGGAGTCGGCGCCCGACGAGGAGCAGTCCGGCTACTGCACCATCGTCCTGGAGGAGGTCGCGCGCATCAACCGGATCGTCCAGGAGATGCTGGACTTCGCCCGCGACCAGCCCTACAGCATGGATCGCGTCGACCCGGGGGCGCTGGCGCGCAGCCTGGTGGATCTCCTGGGGCCGGAAGCACAGGGCGCGGGACTCGACTTCGGCCTCGCGGACCTCCCCGCCGAACTGCCGGCCGTGCGGGGCAACGCCGACCGGTTGAAGCAGGTGCTCCTGAACCTGCTGCGCAACGCCTTTCAGGCGACCCCGTCGGGCGGACGCGTCACCTTTTCGGTGACGACCGCGGCCGACGAGGAGACCGGGGTTCCGCGCGTCCGCTTTGCGGTGACCGACACCGGTTGCGGCATTCCCCCGGACGCGGCGAGCCGCATCTTCGACCCGTTCTACACCACCAAGGACGACGGGACCGGGCTGGGCCTGTCGATCTGCCAGAAGATCGCCGAGCAGCACGCGGGGCGCCTCTCGGTGCAGAGCCGGGAGGGGGAGGGGAGCACCTTCACGCTGGAGATTCCCGGCCTTGCCTGACGCGGCCGCCCGCACGGAGAGACGCCGATGCCGGAAGTGAAGACCCGCGACGCCCAGCCGGGCATGGTGCTGAGCGAGCCGGCGACCGATCTCCTCGGCAACCCCCTCTTCGAAGCGGGGCGCGTCCTGCAGGAGAACGACATCCGCACCCTCAAGGCGTGGGGGGTGGCGTCGCTCATGGTCGAGACCGCGCCGACCGATGCCGCCGGCGCGGCACGTCTCCGCCGCCGCCGCCGAACCACGCGGATCCTCCGGCAGAGCGAGGCTCCGCCGTCCGGGGGGGCGCCGCCGTCGCCGACCGCGTCGCCGTCGCCGCACCGGAAACCGGTCACCTACGCCGAGCGGCAGCAACGGCTGGAGGAGATGTTTGCGCCGCACGAGAACAACCCGCTCATGCAGAACATCCGGCGTATCGCCGAGCACCAGTTGAAGCGCCGTTTCGCCACCGAACGCTGATCCGGGCCGCCCGTCCTGAGGAGTCGCAATGGCCGTCGCCCTCGAGCGCATCACCCGGGAGATCGAGAGCCTGCCGACGCTGCCGGAGGTCTACACCACCGTCAGCCGCATGCTCGAGAACCCCAAGGTGAGCGCCAGCGACATCGCCGAGGTGATCAGCCGCGACCCCGCGATCACGGCGAAGCTGCTGAAGATCGTCAACTCCGCGTTCTACGGCCTGCCCCAACAGGTCTCGACCCTGACGCACGCGCTGGTGCTGCTCGGCTTCAGCACCGTCAAGAGCCTGCTGCTGGCCACGAGCCTGACGCAGGTCTTCGGCAAAGCGGGGACCGACCGCTTCGACCGGCCGGCGTTCTGGACGCACTGCTTCGCCACCGGCCTGGTGGCGAAGAGCATCGCCATCCGCATCGGCTACGTGAAGGTGGAGGAGATGTTCATCCAGGGGCTCCTGCACGACATCGGCAAGATCGTGCTGGACCAGTACGCCCCCGACGAGTTCGCCGCCGTGCTGGCCGCCGCCGAGGAGGAGCGCATTCTCCTGCGCGAAGCCGAGGAGCGCTTGCTCGGCTTCGACCACAGCGAGGTGGGCGCGCTGGTGGCCAAGCGCTGGAACTTTCCCCCGCACTTCGCGCACAGCATCGGGCGGCACCACCGGCCCCGCACGGCCGACCGGCTGCTGCAGGAGGCCTCGATGGTGCACCTGGCCGACATCGTCTGCCGGGCGAAGCAGATCGGGTACGGGGGCGACCCGTGCATCCCGGCGCTGAGCGCGCTGGCGTGGAAGGCGCTCAACCTGGACTGGAAGGCGTTCGTGGTCGTCATGGAGGAAGCGGGAGCACTGGAGGAGGGCGCCGATGTCTTCCAATGACCCTCGCAAGGTCCAGGGCGCCCCGGCGCGCGAGCCGCACCCCCGCACCCAGAGCGAGAGCGACCTGCTGGCGGCGCTCCTCAAAGAGGTCGTCCCCGAACGGCACATCAGCGAAGATCTGGTGGCCGGCTTCCTCGACACCTACCGGCGCGGCGGGGACGTGACGCGCTACCTGCTCGACTGCGCGGCGGGTCTGCTCCGCAGCCTCGATGCGGATTTGAACGCGACCGAAGAGGGAGCCGAACAGCTCCGGCGCGAGGTGCGCGCGCTCGACCGCGTCAGCCGCGACCTCAAGAGCAGCTTTCACGAGCTCGCCCTCATCGACGAGATTGTCTGCGCCGAGCAGGGCCGGCGCAGCCTGCGCGACGTCCTGGAGAGCTACATGGATCTCCTGGCGCGCCTGCTGCCGCTGCCGGCGATCCGGGTCTACCTCATCAACCCCGAGACGCGCGCCTTCGAGGCCGCGGCCGGCCGGGGGCTCCGTTCCGCCCAGGAGCGGGAAGCCGAGGTCCGCCTGGAGGAGGGCACCTTCGCCTGGGCGCTCCGCGAAGGCGGACCCATCGTGACCCCGGTGCGCATGCCGCCCGGCGAGGGCCGGACGCTGGTGGTGGCGCCGATGTCGCTGGCGGGCCAGCCGCTGGGGGTGACCTGCCTCTTCAGCGCGCTCCAGGACGCGGAGTATACGCCGCAGCATTTCCAGCTCCTGCGCAGTCTTGTGGGGCGGGCCGCCCTCTCCATCGAAAACGCCCGCCGTGTGCAGGCCCTGGAGACCGAGTCCCGCCGCCTGACCGCGATGCGCGACTACCTGGGGCGCATCGTCGACAACCTGGTGCAGGGCATCCTCGTCATCGGACCGGACGACACGGTTACGATCTTCAACCGCACCGCCGAGATCGTCTTCGGCGAAGCGCGCGAGGACGTGGTCGGCCGGCACTACGACGCGGTGCTGCCGCCGGACCTGGTGAAGCTGTTGCGGAGCCTCCTGGTCCGCGCCCGCCGGGACGACCTGGTGGTGGACTACGAGTTCGATTTCGACCGCGGCGAAGGCGTGACCTTCCGCCTCGGGGTGACCGACGCGGTCCTGCGCGACCCCGAGGGCGCGGGGGGCGGGGTGGTCTTTACGTTCCGGGATCTCTTTTCGGCGCGGGAGCTGATGCGGCTGCGGCAGAGCGACCGCTTCAAGACCCACGCCATCGACCGCTTCCGCGAAAGCCTGCGCCGGACCGAGGAGCAGCTCCGCCGCAGCGAGAAGCTGGCCTCCATCGGCCAGATGGCGGCGGGGGTCGCCCACGAGATCAACAACCCGCTCGGCTCGCTGGCCGGCTTCATCCAGATTCTCCAGATGGACATGCCGGCCGAGGACGAGAACCGCGAGTACCTGGACGCGATGCAGCGCGAGGTGCAGCGGATGAAGGGGATTGTCGAGAGCCTGCTGGACTTCTCGCGCCAGCAGCCGGAGGAGCGGCAGTCGTTCCTGCCGGTGGACGTCAACCTCGTGGTGCAGGAGACGCTGCGCCTCGTCGAGCCGCAGGCCCGGATCAGCCGCGCCGAGGTGCGCCCCGCGCTCGCCCCGGAGCTGCCGCGCATCCACGGGCTGGCCGATCGTCTGAAACAGGTCTTCATGAACATCGCGCTCAACGCCTTCTTCGCCATGAACAAGGACGAGAACCTGCTCGACGTCCAGACCCGCCTGGTCCACGACGCGGAGGGCGCCCCCTGGGTGCACGTCGCCTTCACCGACAACGGCGAGGGGATCCGGCAGGAGGATCTGACCCGCATCTTCGACCCCTTCTTCACCACCCGCGAACAGGGCAAGGGCACCGGCCTGGGACTGGCGACCTGCTTCGGCATCGTGGAGCAGCACGGCGGGGGGATCCTGGTCGACTCGACCTGGGGCGAGGGGAGCACCTTCACCGTGCGCCTGCCCGTTCCGGCCGAACCGCCGGCGGAGGAAGCGGATGCGTCCGCTGTCCCGTATGCGCTGTCCGCACCGCTCGTGACGGACGCGGCGGTTGGTCCGGACGGAAACGACGATCCGGGCGGTCTGGCCGGCGTGGGCGGTATGGATGGTTCGGCGACCCCGGCCGGCATGACCGACGGGTCCGGTCCGAACGCTCCGGTCGACAGGGACGGAGCGGCGGGTTCGGACGGACGGCCTGCCGGTGTGGAAGCGGAACGTCCGCCCGCCGATACCTGACGCCACACCTGTTCCGGGTCGCGTGCCCGGCGCGAACGGGAGAACCGGACCATGCAATGGGCGTTTCTGATCGCGGCGGCGTACCTGTTGGGCGCGGTGCCGTTCGGCTGGTTGCTGGCGCGGGGCGTGCGGGGGGTGGACGTCCGCACCGAGGGGAGCGGCAACATCGGCGCGACCAATGTCCTGCGCGTCTGCGGCTGGCGGCTCGGGCTGGTGGCGTTCGCGCTCGACGTGCTGAAGGGGTTTGCCCCGGCGTTCTGGCTGGCGCCGCTCTGGTTTCCGCCCGCGGCCGACCCGGAGGCGGCGGCGTGGGCGGCGGCGGCGGCGGCGCTGGCGGCGGTGACGGGGCACACGCTGCCGGTCTACCTGCGCTTCAAGGGCGGCAAGGGGGTGGCGACGAGCGCGGGGGCGTTTCTGGCGCTCGCGCCGGCGGCGACGGGGCTGGCGCTCGGTGCGTTCCTGGTGCTGGTCCTGGCGACGCGGTATGTGAGCGTGGCGAGCACGGGCGCGGCGGCGGCCATCGTCGCGGCGCAGCACGTGCTGGCCGCCGACCAGGCGGGCGGGCCCTACGGCGCAGCGCTGCCGGTGACGGTGCTGACGTGGCTGGTGCTCGTGCTCGTGGTGGTGCGGCACCGGTCGAACTATGGCCGGCTGCTCCGCGGGGAGGAGAACCGCATCGGGGCGAAGCGGGCGGATGCGCCGGATGCGCCCGCCCCAGAACCGGACGCGCCGGTCGGCGCCGGCGACGGGTCCTGACGGCGCGGAAGCGGTGGCGCCACAACACGCAATCCGGCCTGCGAGACTCCTGTTCCGCCGGCCCGGAAGACGACAAAGGAGACGGCAGCATGGCACGGTTCCAGGTGCGACGCGAAATGTTCGGCCCGCACGATCTCGTCTGCCTGCGCGACACGGTGACGGAGGCGAGCGCGGGCGTGGCGGCCCACGGGGCGACGCTCATCTACTACAAGGTCCCCTGGAAAGGGGAGATCGTCAACGTCGCCCCCGGGTTCGAGACGCCCGAGGCGATGCTGGACGGCGCCGGCGGGAAGGCTATTCTCATGGCGCCGTGGTCAAACCGCATTCCCGATGGCGTCTACGAATGGGACGGCGAGACGCACCGCCTGCCGGTGAACCACCCGGCGACACAGTCGGCCATCCACGGACTGCTGCGGCACGAGACCTGCAGCATCAGCCAGGAGAACGAGCGCGGCGACGCGGCGGAGGTGGTCTTCCGCACGCGGGCGCTGCGGGCGGGGGCGTTCGCCGGATACCCGTTCGACGTCGACGTGGAGGTGACCTGCAGCCTGCGCGAAAGCGGCTTCGCGATGGAGGTGACCGCCCGGAACGTGGGCGAGCGCGACGCCCCCTTCGCCTGCGGCTGGCACCCCTACTTCCGCGCCCCGGGACGGAAGCGAATCGACGACCTGGTCCTGACGGTCCCGTCGGCCAGTGCGATTGCGGTCAACGAGCGCCTCATCCCGCTCGACGGCGTGGCGGCCTACGCCTCGGCTGCGGAGCGGAACCTGGACTTCCGGGCGGGCGACCGGGTGGGCGACCGCGTGATCGATGCGGCGCTGGCCGAACTCACGCCGGACGGCGACGGACTGCGGCGCACCCGGCTGGCGGATCCGGAGAGCGGCTTTGCGCTCACGGTCTGGCAGGAGCGGGGGCTGATGCACGTCTTCACCGGCGACCGGAGCGCGCTGGCGCTGGAGCCGGTGGAGTGCATGACCAACGCCTACAACCGGCCCGAGTGCGCCGACGCCCTGCGCCTGGCGCCGGGGGCGGCGAAGAGCTTTCGCTTCGGGGTTGCGGTGGGCTGATTCGGTCCGGGGTGCGCCGGGCGGGGCGCCGTTCAGTCGCCGGGGCCGTCGGCCGCGCCGGCGGGGGCGGGCCGCTGGCGGCCGAGGGTGCGGCGCACCGCGCGGGTCAGGTCGACGAGTTCGAACGGCTTGCGGATCGAGGCGACAACGGCGGTGTGGTCGCGCACCAGCGGGGCGATGCCGGTTTCCTTGCCGGTCACGATCAGGACGGCGGGACAGCGTTCGGCCGGCAGGTCGTGCAGGCGCTGCAGGAAGGCCTCGCCGCTCATCCGCGGCATCTTCAGGTCCAGGAGCACCAGGTCGGCGCCCTCGCGCTTCAGATGGCGGATGGCTTCTTCGCCATCGTCGACCGCGAACACCTTGAATCCTTCCCGCCCGAGATGCACCGCCAGAAGATCCCGCACATCGGCCTCGTCGTCCAGGACCAGGATGCGTTGCGCACCCAGGGGTTCGTTCTGATCCTGTTCGGGCGGGCTCGTTTTCGGCAGTGTGGGTGCGGTCCGCAGCGGCAGGCGGACGGTGAAGGTCGCGCCTTCGCCGGGAGTGCTCTCCACCCGGATCTCGCCGCCGTGGCGGGCGATGATGGTGTGGCAGACCGCGAGCCCGAGGCCGGTGCCCCGGACCCGGGCCTGGGCGGTTTCGCCGCGGGCGTACTCGCCCTTGGTGGTGTAGAAGGGGGTGAAGATGCGCGACTGCGCGTCCGGCGGGATGCCGCAGCCGTTGTCCTCGACGCTGAACCAGGCGGCGACCGGGTCCTCGGCGGGGGTGCTGCCGGCCCGGACGATGATTTCGCGGCGCTCGCGGTCCAGCAGCGCATGGCGGGCGTTGATGAGCAGGTTCACCAGGACCTGTCCGATCTGGTCGCGGTCCATCGGCAGCGGCGGCGTGCGGCGGAGGTCCAGGCGGACCGAGACGCCGTCGGTCTCGAAGTCCCGGCGGACGAGTGCGACCGACTCCTCAATGACGTCCAGGAGGTCGCCGGTCTGGACGACATGCCCCTGCGCGCCGGCGTAGGCCAGCAGGTTCTGCGTCACCCCCCGGGCGCGCAGCGCCGCCTGACGGATGCGCTCCAGGCAGTCGCGCGACTCCTCGGGCAGGGCGTTGTCCATCAGCGCCAGTTCGGCAAACCCGAGCGTGCTGACATTGATGTTGTTGAATTCGTGCGCCATGCCGCCGGCGAGGGTGCCCACCGCCGCCAGACGCTCGGAACGGATGAGAGCGCTCTCGGCCTGGACGCGCTCCTCGATCTCGGTCTGGAGGCGGCGGTTGGTCTCTTCCAGTTCGCGCGTGCGGGCGGCCACGCGGCGTTCGAGTTCCTCGTTTGCCTGCCGGAGAGTCTCTTCGGCGCGCTTGCGTTCGGTGACGTCCCGGATGAGGAGGATGTCGCCCACGGGCTCGTTCGCCTCGCGGTGAATGCTGCGGGTAATGCTGAGCGTGCGGCCGCCGACGACGGTCTCGACCTGCAGGTCGGGGGCGGGCGGCGCGCCGTCGGTCGCGTACCCGGGGATGACCTCAGCCACCGGCCGACCGGCCAGGAAGCCCCTCCCCGCGGGCCCGAAACGCGCCTCGGCGGCCGGGTTGGCCTGGAGGATGCGGCCGTTGGCGGCGACGAGGATCACCCCTTCGTGGACGGATGCGAAGACGTCGGGCGCGGCGCGTTCCAGACTGAGGACGCGCAGGTTGTACCGGCGGACGGTGTACCACAGGACCAGCGCGAAGAGCGCCCCGACCATGTGGGCGATTTGGGGGGCGTCCTCGGTGAAGAAGACGGGAAGGATGATGTCGGAAACCGCACCGATGAGGATCGAAACGCACGCTCCGATCCAGAGCACGCCCAGGAGCTTCCGCTCCACCGGATGCGACTCGCGACGCCACCGCCATACCAGGAGGCCGAACCCATAGAAGAGCGGCGCCAGGACCAGGCCGAATGTGATCGGTGCGAAGAGCGGGCCGTTGGCGAGGTAGGGTCCCCATGGGCCTTGCTGCAGCTCGGTGTGCAACAGGTCGGTGTAGAGGCTGATCCCGCAGGCCACGACGCAGAGAGGCAGGAGCGTCTTGGTCACCCAGCCGGGGCGGCGGCCGAGCAGCGCCTTGATGAAGAAGAGCCAGAGCACGCCGACCGGGATCCAGAAGAGCGTCGTGATGCGGAAGAGGACCGCGACCAGTTCATTCGGAAGCGGCAGCTTGGCGAGAAACGTAACCAGCGCCCACCCCCCGAGGGCGACCGAGAGCGCCAGGAACGCCAGGTTGACCGGCGAGCGGCGGTTCTGCGCGGTGATGTGCGCCGCCGCGAACAGAATGGCGACGAAGCTCGCCAGCGGCAGCAGCGCGAAGGGGTGCATGGGCCACTCTCCGAGAAGCGCGGACCGGCCCGACCGGTCGCGCGGCAGATCAGGCGCGCCGTCCGCGTTCGGTCGCGTGCAGGCGGAGGATCAGGTTCACCTCCTGCCGCGAGATGTCGAGCCGGCGGGCGATGTCCGGCACGTCGAAGCCTTCGTTTCCCAGCGCCACCACCTGCCGGACCGTGTCGTCCGCCCCGTCGGCCGGAGGGGGCGGATCGGCCGGCCGGGGACCGGGGACTTCCGGTTCGGCGGCGGGCGCCTGCGGCGCGGTTTCGGCGGGGCGCGTTCGCTCCCGGTTCGACGGTGCGGTGCGCGTCGCGGCGTCCGCGGCGACTGGCGGAACCGATTGGGCGTCGGGCCCGGGGGGCGCGGCCGCTGCCATCGGCGCGGCGTCCGCGGGCGCGGCGTCGTCCTTGCCGTCCTGCAGGGTCTCGAGGCGCGCGATGCAGCGCTCGGCGTCGCGGATGAGCGTATTGAGGATGCGGATCTTCGTGTCCATCCGGGCGCTGATTTCGCGGCTGGTTTCGACCAGCTCCACGAGGATGCGGTCGGCCTCGGCGCGGCCCCGGGAGGCGGACTTCTGCCGCTCCCACTGGTTGCGGACCGGTTCGGTCGGCGGGGTGGTGCTGCGCCGGTTGCGCCGGATGATGTACGGCACGGCGATGGCGATTCCGATCCCCAGGAGGACGAGCACCAGGTCGGTGCCGGCGGCGACGCTGTCGACGGCGAGGAAGACCATCAGGCGGCTCCCGCGGCGGCTTCGTCGGCGTAGACGGCCCAGATGCTCTCCGGGGCGCGCTCCCGGCAGGCGTGGAAGGCGCGGACGGCGTGTTCGGTGCGTTCCATCCGCTGCAGGACGAGCCCGAGGCTGAAGAGCGCCATGCCGTTGTCGCGATCCTGCGCCACGCACTTGCTGAGGTGCGCCGCGGCGCTGGGCAGGTTGCCGTCCTGCCAGTGGACCACGGCGAGGCGGTGGTGGATCTGCGGGTCGGCGCTGCCGAGGGCGATCTGCTTCTCCAGCCGACTGCGCAGCGCGGCGCGGGCCTCGTCGCCGAGGCGCCGGAGGTTGGCCGGGGCCAGGACCTCGCTGCAGTCGGGCCCGACGTGCTGCCGGAAGAAGGCGTAGTGATCCCCGGCCACCTCTTCGCGCGAACCGTGCCCGACGCGGCAGATCCAGTCGCGGTAGTCTTTCTGGAACGCCTGCTGGAAGTTGCTCCCCTCGAAGGCGGCCTCGTACGCGCCCTTCAGCGCGCCGTCCTGCTGGAAGGAGTCGATAAGCATCCGGTAATTGGCCGAGGCGTTGGCGACCGCGTCTTCGGGGCTCTCGACGGGCGTGAGCGGGACGACCAGGCTGTCGTGGTCCCATTCGAAAATGCCGCGGCCCTCGAACGGCGCGATGAGGACGACCGGGTCGGCGGTGAAGTCGCGGTCGCACTGCTGGGCGCGGGCGAGCTCGGTCCGGGTGGCGGCCTTGGTGGTGCGCGGCCGGTCGGCCAGCAGCACCGCGCACGAGCGCGCGACCCCGCCGGCGAGCGCGCCGAGGGGGAGCAGGCTCTTGACGAACTTGATCTCGCTGTCGAGGTACTCCACCAGCTTCCGCCGCCCGGCCTGGACGGCGCTGTCGGTCTCGCCGGCGTCGACGCCGCCGTTGGCCTCGTACTGCTTGTAGCGCTCGGCCCACATCTTCCCGTAGACCACGTCGAGCATGTCCACGAGCTTGATGTCGCGCTCGTCCTTCAGCCGTGCACGCAGTTTGCCCAGGACCTGCAGGCGCAGGCTCCGGAGCGCGTGCCGCCGGAGAAAGAGGGGGCGCTCGCCCCGGTCGAGAAGGCTTACCCCCATCACCTGGATCTGGTCTTCCAGCTTGCCGCTGGCCACCGACTCGGTGATCTCCTCGCTCACGCCGGGGAGGCCGGAGAACTTGGGGCGGAGCTTGTGGTAGATGCGTTCGCGCGCTTCGGAGAGCCGGCGGAGCTCGCTGTCTTCCTCGGCCTGCTCCTGGGCGGCGGTTTCGGCCATCTGGCGGGTAAGCAGGTACCGCCGGAAGCGGTCTTCCAGCCAATCGGTGAAGTAGTAGTGGTTGGCCGCGCCGGCGGTGTCGAGCTCTTCCAGCAGGCGTTCGCGCAGGCTCTCGTCGGCGCCCTCTACAAGCCGCAGGTCCAGAAGCCCCATGTCGATGAGGAGGCGCTCTTCGTTGCTGAAGGAGAGGCTCTCCTGGTCGGTGGTCAGCCGCGCGTCGACCAGCGACCGCACCCGCCGCCAGTACAGGCCGTCCAGCTTGCCGGCGAGGCGCTGGCGCTTGCGCCTGGCCTTCGGGTCTTCGGCCTCCGCGGCCTTGAGGGCGAGGTACTCCTCGACGAGGGCCTCCTGCTCGCTGTCGAGCTCTTCGACGGTGGGGATTTCGGCGCTGGTCATGTTTCCGCTCCCGCCGTCTCGTAGAACGCGAACCGGCTGCGACCGTACGTCCGTGTGCCCTGCCGGGGGTGCCCGCCCCAGGTCGCGGGGAGGTCTGCATCGGCCTCCGCGCGAAAGACGAGGATGCCCGTCGGGGCCAGGAGGCGCGCGGTGGCGCGCACAACGGCCCCGCCCTCGTCCGATGCCTCCCACGTCCGCGCCGCCGCGTAGGGCGGATCTACGAAGACGAGACCGAACCGCTCGTCCAGTCGCCCGAGCGCGGTCGCGGCCGGTTCGACCCGCACCTCGGCGCGGTCGTCCAGGCGGCAGTGCGCCAGGTTGGCGCGGATCGCGTCCGCGCAGGCGGCTTCCTGCTCCACGAAGACGGCCCGCGCGGCGCCGCGGGAGAGCGCCTCGATGCCGAGCGAACCGCTGCCGGCGTACAGGTCCAGGACGGCCGCTCCGCGGATGTGTTCGCCCAGCCGGTTGAAGATCGCCCCCCGCGCCAGCGCCAGCGGCGGGCGTGCCCCCGCGTCGTGCGGCGTCTGCAGCCGGCGCCCGCGTGCGGCGCCCGCGATGACGCGCATGCCGCCGCCACTGCGCCCGGCGGAGGCCCGGCGCGTCACGATCCGGAATCTCCCGCGGGAGCGTCGTCCGGCGCGGCGGGCGGAGGCATGGTGGCGCTCAACTGGTCGGGCGTTACCGCTCCCTCCGGCGCGACGGTGGTCAGGTCGTGTTCGAGGGAACGCAACATCGCCTGCGCGCTGGAGATGACGTTGTCCTTGGATGCGCTGGGCACGTCCTCTACGCCGCGAAGCGTGGCCTGGCCGAGTTCCATCCGGGTGCGCAGGCGCATCACCTCTTCCAGGGTCCGCCGGTAGTCGTCCTGGATGGCCTGCCAAACGCTGTTTTCGTTGCGCTTCTGTTCCAGGCGCGCGACGCTGCGTTCGAGTTCCTCGACATGCCGCATCTCGCCCTTGGCCTTGATCATGTTGCCGTCCTTCTGCAGGCGGCGGATGTGATCGCGGGCCGCCTCCAGGTTCTTGCGGGCGCTGTTGATTTCTTCGTCCATCGCGTGGATGCGTTCGCGGGCCTGGGCGTCGCGTTCGCGGTAGAGGCGGATGGTGTGCTGGATGATGCCGAGCAGGATCTCGAAAAGGGTGGCGTACTTGCGCAGGAGCAGGTCGTTCTTGGGGGTGTCTTCGTCGTTGCAGCGCTCGCAGTGCTTGAGCGCGGCCTGGTAGTCGCGGATGTCGCCGCGCTCGGAGCCCCAGCGGGCGTAGCGCTCGGCCATTTCGAGATCTTCGCCGAACGCATGGCTGCGATCCCGCATGCCCAGAAAGACCACGCCGAGAAAGCGCAGAAAGTCGGATATGAGCCCCATGGCGCATCCATCCCCGGCACCCGGAACGGGGTGTTCCGAAGCATCACCCCGCAAAAGTACCGCCCGCGGCATGCCCGCGCCCGGCGGCGCTGTCGGCACCCGCCACGAAATCACCACGCGGAACGGCTTTCCGTCCCCGATCCTCAGTCTATTGGACAATACCGGCCGACGGGATGGGAGTCAAGAAAAACCGGCCGCCCCGGCACGCCGTGAATCGGGGATTGGGACGATTCTGAAGATTCTGGAGAATGCTTCGCTTTTTGTGCTGCGGTCCGGTGGCCCGGGCGAGGTGCGCAACGGCGGGCTGGCCCGGCCGCCGGCGGCGTCGGCCGGGCCGGTCAGGGTCATTCAGTTCTCCCTCTCCCTCCGGGAGAGGGCCGGGGTGAGGGCTCTGAACGGTGAAAACTCCCTCACCCGAAACCCTCTCCCGGAGGGAGAGGGGACTTTTGCCGAATCGGCGCCGCCAGGTTCAGAGCGAAATGGCGAGAACTGAATGCCCCTGCGGGCCGGTGACGGGGTTTGACAGCCGGGATCCGTTCCCGTACCATCGCGCGGTCTCCGGAGGAGGCCGGCGGCCGGCGGCCGCTGCCGGCGTCCTGCCGCGCAACAACAGCCGAACGGAAAGGATGCGTCGATGGCCAAAGCGCCGAAGCATGCGATCTCGCCCACGCGGGAGGAGGACTATCCCGAGTGGTATCAGCAGGTGGTCCGCGCCGCCGACCTGGCGGAGAACAGTCCGGTGCGCGGCTGCATGGTGATCAAGCCGTGGGGGTGGGGCATCTGGGAGAAGATGCGCACGCAGCTCGACGTCATGTTCAAGGCCACCGGCCACCGCAACGCCTACTTCCCCCTCTTCATCCCGCTCTCCTTTCTCCAGAAGGAGGCGGAGCACGTGGAAGGGTTCGCCAAGGAGTGCGCGGTCGTGACGCATCACCGGCTGGAGGCCGGCGCGGACGGGCAGTTACGGCCGGCGCCCGCCGCGGAGCTGGAGGAGCCGCTGGTGGTCCGGCCGACGAGCGAGACCATCATCGGCGCAACCTACGCGAAATGGGTGCAGAGCTACCGCGACCTGCCCATCCTCATCAACCAGTGGGCCAATGTCGTCCGCTGGGAGATGCGCCCCCGGCTCTTCCTGCGCACGGCCGAGTTTCTCTGGCAGGAGGGGCACACCGTCCACGCGACCGAGGCCGAGGCGCTGGAGGAGACGCGGCGGATGCTGGGGGTCTACCGCGACTTCGCCGAGGCGCACCTCGCCGTGCCGGTCGCCTGCGGCGAAAAGACGCCGGGCGAGCGCTTCCCCGGCGCGGTGAGCACCCTCTGCATCGAGGCGATGATGCAGGACCGCCGCGCGCTGCAGGCGGGCACCAGCCACTTCCTCGGGCAGAACTTCGCCAAGGCGAGCGAGATCCGCTTCCAGTCCGCCGAGGGGCGCGAGGAGTACGCCTGGACGACCTCCTGGGGCGTCTCCAGTCGCCTGGTGGGTGCGCTGGTGATGACGCACTCGGACGACGACGGGCTGGTCCTCCCGCCGCGGGTGGCGCCGTCGCACATCGTCTTCCTCCCCATCGTCCGCGACGAAGCCGACCGGCCCGCCATCGTCGGCTACTGCCGCGAGCTGGCCGACCGCCTGCGTGCGACCACGTGGGCGGGCGCGCCCATCGATGTGGAGGTGGACGACCGCGACATCAACGCCGGCGAGCGCTCGTGGGAGTGGGTCAAGAAGGGCATTCCCCTCCGCGTGGAGGTGGGGCCCCGCGACATGGAGAAGAACGCCGTCTTCGTCGGCCGCCGCGACAAGGGGCCGAAGGAACGGGAGAGCATGGATCGCGATGCCTTCGTCGCGGCCGCGCCGGAGATCCTGGACGAGATCCAGGCGGGCCTCCTGGCCCGGGCGCGCGCCCACCGCGAAGCGAACACGCACCGCATCGACGCCTGGGACGCGTTTGTCGAGTTCTTCACCCCCGCGAACCGGGAGAAGCCCGAGATCCACGGCGGCTGGGCGCTCAGCCACTGGTGCGGGTCGCCCGCGTGCGAGGCGCAGCCCGCCGACGCGCTGAAGGTGACCATCCGGTGCATCCCCGACGACGCGCCGGAGGAGGAGGGCCGCTGCGTGGTCTGCGGCGCACCGAGCCGGCGGCGCGTCATCTTTGCGAAGAGCTACTGAACACGGACCGGAGGCGGGCCATGACGGATCGGGGATGCTTTCTCGCGCTCGAGGGGCCCGACGGAGGCGGCAAGACGACGCAGGCCGGCCGGCTGATCGATCGCCTTGCCGCGGCGGGCCGCGAAGCCGTCCTCGTCCGCGAGCCCGGCGGCACTTCCCTCGGCGAGCGGGTCCGGGCGGTGCTCCTCGATCCCGACCTGGAAGGGATGGGCGCGCCCGCTGAAGCCTGCCTCTTCATGGCGTGCCGGGCCCAGTTGGTGACGGAGGTCATCCGCCCGGCGCTCGACCGGGGCGCGGTGGTGGTGAGCGACCGCTTTCTCCTCTCGACGCTGGTCTACCAGGGGGTGGTTGGTGGGCTGCCGATGGACGCCATCGCTGCGGTGGCCGACCTCGCGACGGGGGGGCTGCGGCCCGACCGCACCGTGGTCCTGGACGTGCCGCCGGAGGTGGGCCTCGGGCGCATCGAGGGCGGTTTCGACCGGATGGAGCGCAAGGGCGCGGCCCACCAGGCGCGGGTGCGCGACGGCTACCTCGCCCTCGCGCGGGACGATGCCAGCGCGGTCGTGATCGACGGAATCGCGCCGCCGGATCGCGTGGCGGAGCAGGTCTGGGAGGCGGTGCGCGATGCCCTTTGCTGACGTTCTCGGCCAGGACCAGCCGATTGGGCAGCTGCGCGAAGCGCTCCGCCGCGACCGCGGGAGCGTCTCCACCCTCTTCGTCGGACCGGTGGGCGTGGGGCGGCGGACGCTCATGCAGGCCTTTGCCGAGGCGCTCCTCTGCCCCGGGGGCGGGGACGACGCCTGCGGCGCGTGCCCCAGCTGCCGCGCCTTCGCCCACGGCAACCATCCCGATCTCTACGAGCTCGAACGGGAGAAAGAGCGCATCAGCGTCGAGGAGATGCGCGAATTCTGCCGGCAGGCCGGTTTCCGCCCCATGCAGTCGGCGCGGCGCGTCTGCCTCGTGCCCGACGCCGACCGCATGACCGACCAGGCCGCCAACTGCTTTCTGAAGACGCTGGAGGAGCCGCCCGGCGCGACGGTGCTGCTGTTGCGGAGCGAGTCGACCGACCGGCTTCTGGGCACCATTGTCAGTCGCTGCCGGATTGTCCGCCTGGCGCCGCTGCCGCAGGCCGTGGTGGCCGCGACCCTGCGGGACCGGGCCGCCGTCGACGGGGACGTCGCCGAGGCGCTCGCCACCGTGGCCGAGGGATCGCTCGGACGCGCGCTGGCGCTGGCCGGCGGCGAGACCGGGGCGGACTGGGCCTGGGTGCGCGAGGCGCTGGCCCACACGCGTCCCGGCGACGCGCTCCCGCTCGCCGACGAGCTGCTCGAACGGGCGGGCCGCGAGGGTGGCGATACGGCCCGCCTCCGCGCCGGGGCCGAAGCCCTCCTCGACATGCTGGCGCTGGCGCTCCGGCGGCAACTGCGCGACGCGGCGCTCCCGCGCGCCGGCCTTCGCCGGCTCGACGCGGTCTGGGCCGCGGCCGAACGTCTGCAGAAGAACGTCTCCCCCGACGCGGTGCTCCGCACGCTCGCGCTCGATCTCGTGCACGCCGACTGAGGGCCGGGGCCGCGCGCGCTCCGGGCCGGCGGTCCTGCCGCCGGAGACGGGGAGGCGCTCCGCCGCCCGCGCCCAACGGAGCCGCCATGGATTCGCTCGACCCGTTCCGGCTGAACGCCACCACGCCTCCCGCCCCCGAAGCGGCCCCTGAGGACGGTGCGGTTGAACCGCCGCCCCGGCCCAATCCCCTCGCCCGCGCGGCGCGCCGGGTGGCCCCCTGGGGCGCGGCCGCGGGCGCGGGGCTGGCGCTGGTGCGCTTCGACTGGGCGCGCTACCGTTACTGGGACGAATCGCTGCTGGTGAAGGATGTCCTGCAGCAGACGCTCCTCTGGGCCGGGGTCTGCGGCTTCGCGGCCTGGATCGCAGGGGGCGTCGTGGCCTGGGCGGTGCGCGGCGCAGCGGAGCCGGATCCCGACGAAAACGGGGCCGAAGCGCCGACCCCGGAGGACCGAAGCGGCGGATAGGCGAACGCTCCGCGGGATTCGCCCTCCGGCGGGTACAGATCAGGACCGAGGGGGGCGGGCGCCGGATCGCGCGCCGGGCCACCGGCGACGGGCGGTTTGCCGGACGGCAAGTTTCGCTCGATCTCGGGCTCCCGCGCCCTATAATGAACGCGACCGCGGTGCGCCGGGGACGGGCGCCGCATGCCGGGAGAGCGTCATGGTATACCTTGCGCCGGTCCGCTACGGCCGCATGAACACGACCGAAAACTTCACCGCCGTCGAGGGAGGGCTGCGCGTGGAGGACGAGGTGATCGTCCGCACCGGGCGCGGCATCGAGTTCGGCGTCGTGAGCGGACGGATGGTGGAGCACGACCGCGACGACATCAAGGGCCTGGGCGAGATCCTCCGCAAGGCCACCGAGGACGACAAGAAGATCCTCGCCCACATCCACGCCCAGAAAGAACCCGACGAGCTGCAGTACTGCGCCGAGCAGATCAAGAGCCAGGGCCTGCCGATGAAGCTCACCCTCGTCGAGCACCTCTTCGGCGGCGACAAGATCATCTTCTACTTTCTCGCCGACGGCCGGGTCGACTTCCGCCAGCTGGTGAAGATCCTCGCCAAGCGTTACCGCACCCGGATCGAGATGCGGCAGATCGGCGTGCGCGACGAGGCGCGGCTCCTGGCCGACTACGAGCACTGCGGCCGCGAGCTCTGCTGCCGGACCTTCATGCAGACGCTCGAGCCGGTGACCATGCGGATGGCCAAGCTGCAGAAGACCACGCTCGACCCCAGCAAGATCAGCGGCCACTGCGGCCGGCTGATGTGCTGCCTCCGCTTCGAGGACGAGGTCTACGCCGAGCTGAAGAAGAATCTTCCCCGCAAGGGGCAGTTCGTCCGGACCGAAGAGACCGAGGGCGAGGTGCTGGACTACAACGTCATCAAGCAGACCTGCCTCATCGAAAACACCGAGGGTGATCGCGAGACCGTCCGCATCGACGACATCGTCGAGCGCCGCGGCCAGGGCCGCCAGAAGGGCAAGGGCCGTTCGCGGGGGCGGGGCGGCAGGGGGCAGGATCGCGGCGGCAACCGCGGCGGCGGCGACGACCGCAAGGATGCGGCCCCGGCCGCGTCGGCCGACGGGGCGACGAAGCAGGCCGGCGACGCGTCCGAAGGGACGAAGTGCGACGGCGGAGGCGGCAGCGATGGCTGATCCCGGCGAACCGCTCGACTACGATGCGATGATCCGGCGCGTGGCGCTGGAGGACGGCCGTTACCCGCCCGAAGCGTTCGAGCTCGTCTCCGAGGCGCTGCAGCGGACGACCGAGCTCCTGGCGCAGGGGAAGCTGGCCAACCCGGCGCTGCAGCCGGCCGACCGGGTGGTCGACGGCGGCAAGGGGCGGTTTCACGTGCACGGGCGCGAGCTGCTGGAGGGGTTCCGCATTCACGTGCGCGAGCAGTTCGGCGACCTCGCGCTCTTCATGCTCCGGCGCTTCGGTCTTCACCGCTCGGAGGACGTGGGGCAGGTCGTGTTCCTGATGGTGAACGCCGGTCTCATGGGCAAGCGGGACTCGGACAGCCTGGAGGATTTCGCCGAAGGGTTCGATTTCGCCGAGGCGTTCGGGCCGTCGGAGGGTGCAGGCTGATCACGGGAAGGACCGCCCCGCTGCGGGCGGTGTGGTGAGGGGAGAACGGTGCCGGCCAATTTCAGTTACGTGCTGCCCGGCAAGCTGGCCGGGATGGAGTTTCCCGGCAGTTTCGAGTCGGTGGACGCGGACCTCGCGTTCCTCCGCCGGGAGGGCGTGGGCGCGGTCGTGTCGCTGACGCCGAAGCGCCTGGATCCGGACGAGCTGGCCCTGCACGAACTGGCGGGCCTGCACCTGCCGATCCCCGACTTCACCGCGCCGACGCAGGCGCAGATCGATCGGTTCGTCCGGTTCGTCGACGAGCAGGTCGCCGCGGGCCGCGCCGTGGTGGCGCACTGCGGCGCGGGGCAAGGGCGCACCGGCACGATGCTGGCGTGTTACCTGGTCCGGGAGGGCTGGACGCCCGACGACGCC
>CAZKKD010000031.1:0-18184 GCA_964553265.1 uncultured Planctomycetales bacterium
AAGGAGCAGGGGCTGTCCAGCACCGAGCTGGCCCAGCGGGCAGGGCTTTCGCAGCCGCAGATCTCGCGCCTGGAAAACGGAAAGCAGGGCTTCCGGTCCGAAACGCTCGCCCGCATCGCCGAGGCACTCGACGTGCCGATCGGGTTCTTCTTCGAGGACGACGCCGTCCGCATCCGCGGCACGAAGCAGCGTACCCGCAAGCGCCGCCGCGACCTGGGCGGAGAGCTGGACGACGACCTCCGCAGCCTCTACGGCGCGCTCGTCGTCACCCCCGGCTATCAGCAGATGATCCGCCGCCTCGTCGCCGCCATGGCGAAAGAAGACTGCGACGCCCGCACGCTGCGCCGCCTCGTCGACCGGGTCGCCGCCATGAGCAACGAGGAACGCACCCGCCTCCTCAACCGGCTCACCAGCCGCTGAACCGGAGCCGCAGGCGCGCCGGTTGCGCCACGCAGACCGCCACGGGGGCCCGCCATGGGCGCAGTCTTCGCCGCCGACCTGCACCTCCAGCCCGGCCCGCACCCCGCGGACCAGGCCGCGCTCGAACACTTGCTCTTTGAAGAGACGGCCCCCGGCGACGCGGTCTACTTCCTGGGCGATCTCTTCCATTTCTGGTTCGAGCGGGGCGGCCGCCACGTCGGCGACTACGACGCGGTGCTCGACGCCCTCGCCCGCGCGACGGCCGCAGGCCGCGCGCTTCACCTCGTCTACGGCAACCGCGACTTCCCCGCCGGGCCCCATCTTGCCGCACGCACCGGGATCCGCCTTCTCGGCGCCGTGCATGTCCTGCCGCTGGCGGGCGAACGCGTGGTCCTGACCCATGGCGACCTTCTCTGCACGCGCGACGTGAACTACCGCGCCCTCCGCTGGCTTCTCCTGGGCCCGATCGGGCGGATTGTCCGCGTCGTCACGCCGTGGCCGGTGGCGCGTCGGCTGGTGGCCGCGGTGCAGAACCGGCCGAAGACGCCCTTCTGTCACGCCCCCGGCGCGCGGGCCGACCTGATCGACGACGCCGCCTCGGCACTGCTGGACGCGCACGGCGCGGACCGCATCCTCTGCGGACACCGGCATCTCGGGGCGCTCCGCCCCCTGCCGGGCGGGGAGCGCGCCCGCACGCTTCACATCCTCCCCACCTGGCGCGCCGACGGGGCGCATCTGCGCGTGGACGGGGACCGCTACGAAGCCCGCAGGCAGACGGTCCGTCCCGAAAAAGAGGCCTTCTGCCTGACGGACGACTGAACATCGTCGCCGTCCGATGCCCGCGCCGGGGCGGGCTTCCCCTTTCCCGGATCGCCGGCCCGAACCGCATCCATCCCCGGGCCCGGAAGCGCTCTTGCGTCCAAGGTCTTGACCGGAAGAACGCCTGCACGCCTCCGCACCGCCCGGTTCGGAAGCATCGCCGGTCGAAACCCCCTCATTTCCCTCAAGAAGAAGCGCATCGATTTCCGATAACGAAACAGGCGCACGCGCCGCGTACGCCGGACGGATCGTCATCGGGGGAAGCGCATGTCCACACAGCCGGTCGACAGCAAACGGGTCTTTACGCGCAGCCTGTACATCCGTACGCCCATGGGCGCGGTCGGCCCCTACACCACCAAGGCGCTGCGCCGCATGGTCCGCGCCGGCGTGCTGCCCGCCCGCGGCGCGGTGAGCACCGACGGCGTGCACTGGCGGCGCGCCGACACGATTCGCGGACTCTTTTCCCCGTCGGCCGCCTCCACGACACGCCGCAGCAGTCCCATCGGCGGCGTGGCCCCGGAACGCCCGGCCGAAACGCCGGACGCGGAGGCGCCCACCGACGTCGACGCCGTCGGGACACCGGCGGCGGCTCCGGATCAGCCGACGGATCCGGCGCCATCCGCGGCGACGTCGGCAGACGGAGAACTGGCTCAGCCCGCTCCGGCCGACGCCGGTGCGAGGCCCGCTCCGGTGGCCAACGCATCCGCATCCGCAGCGCCGCAGGGCATCCGCGTCAGCCGCGAGATGCAGCGCCGCATCGACCAGCTTCGCGAACGGCGCTGGGTCGCGGCGGTGGCCCGCCTGCCCGTTGCGCTCAGCATCGCCGCGGCGAGCGCCTCCGGCACGCTGGGCGCGCTGGCGTGGGGCACGGGCCTGGCCGACGGCTTCGGCTGGAAGCGGCTCTGGCTCTTCTGCTCCCTGGCGGTGCCGGCGCTCCTCGCGCTGGCGGCCATCCTCGTCTCGGGCGGGAGCCGGCTGATCGGGTGGGCGCTGGGCCTTACGGAAGCGGAACGCCGCTTCGTGGCGCTCCACCTCCCCCGGCCGGCGCTGGCGCGGCTGCACTGGGGGAGCCTCCTGGCCAACTGGCCCTACCGCGGCGACCGGGTCTGCGGACCGGACACGGAGAGCCCGCACGGGTATCTGCATGTGTTCCGCACCGGCGGCGCGTTTGCGACCATCCAGGAGGAGGTAAGCTTCTGGGAGCGGCTCCGCGGCAGCCTGCCGTATGCGCTGCGGCCGCTCTGCCGGCCCGGGTCTGCGCTCCGGCAGGTGCAGCCGGTGGCCATCCTGCCGCGGTGGACCCGGGGCCTGGAAGACCTGACCGACGGCCATGCCCTCGGCGCGGTGCTGGACCACAATTACGAGGAGTGGGCCGAGGGCTTTCTCCGGCGGGGGCGCGAGCGCCTCGGCCTCGGAGGGGACGCGCCGGTCGACTTCTTCCTCGCGTTCGTCGAGGTGCCGGGCGACGCCCCGGTGCTCGCCGTCGCGGTCTACCCCCGCGCGGTCCGCGCCCACGCGGCTCCCGACGCCCCCTCGGACATCGCCGCGGCCTGAGGGCTCCGCACCATCCGCAACCCTTCCGTCCGGATCCGCACCGGCCCGTCCCGGGACGCTGTCTTGCACCGCCCCCGGCCGGTCCGTATCCTTGGACCGGGCCAGATCGGGATGTGCGCGCGCGGTCGCGGGCCGGGGCGCGGCATCCCGCCGTCCGCCGCGGGAAGGAGACCCCCATGGAGCGCACACCGATCTGCACCACCAACGCCCCGTCCGCCATCGGGCCGTACGTCCAGGCCGTCGACACGGGGAGCCTGGTCTTCTGTTCGGGACAGATCCCGCTCGACCCGGAAACGGGCCGGATGGTGAGCGACTCCATCCGCGCGGCCACCGACCGCGCCATCCGCAACCTCGCCGCCGTGCTGGAGGAGGCCAACCTGTCGCTCCAGGACGTGGTGAAGACCACCGTCTTCGTCAAGCACCTCGACGACTTCGCCGTCGTGAACGAGGTGTACGCCTCCCACTTCGGCGCCGCCTCGCCGGCACGCAGTTGCGTCGAGGTCGCCCGCCTCCCCAAGGACGCCCTGGTCGAAATCGAAGCCATCGCCCTGCGGGGGTGAATGCACCAGCGGCCATTGATGTCGCGCCATCCCGCTCCCGGACCGGAGGAACAGAGAATGAACCTGGAGACGGTCGTTCCCCTGCTGGAGATTCACCAGAGCGACTTTCCCGAGGAGGCCGTGGCCTGGGCGGCGGTGCATCCGGAGGCGATCACGCCGCCCCTGCTGGCCATGCTCGACCGTGTCAGCGCCGATCCGGAGCCCCACATCCGGCAGAGGCCCCTGTATATGGGGCACCTCTTCGCACTCTACCTGCTGGCGCAGTTCCGCGAAGCATCGGCGCTGCCGGCGGTGAAGCGCTTTTCCCTGCTCCCGGAAGACGATCTCGACTGGTTGGTCGGGGACCTCGTGACCGAAGACCTTGCCCGCATCATCGCTTCGGTCTCGGGAAATCGGCTGCAACTCGCCAAGGAACTCGCCGAAGCGCCCGACGCGTATGCGTTTGTGCGTTCGGCCGCATTCCAGGCAATCCCCATCCAGGTGATCCATACCGGTCTGGCCCGCGAACGCGCCGCCGCCTTTCTCGCCAGCGTGGCGGACCAGGGCCTCCACAAAGCGGATTGGTGTGTCTGGGGTGGATGGCTGGAAGCCTGCACGAATCTGCAGTTGGCCGACCTGGTTCCGCGCATCCGCGATCTTTTCGACCGCGTTCCGGACCTGAACGAGTTCGATGATTGTCAACGCCTGGAAGAGGAGATTGCAGGGTCCTGGGAGAGCGCCCGCGCCGAACTGCAGCAGAACCACTACTGCACCCTCATCGACGATGCGGCCGCCGAGATCCGTCCCTGGTACCGTCAGGTCGAAGACGACACGGACGACGACGACCGGGATCTCGAAGACGCTCTCCTCAACGACGAAGAACCGGACCTGCCGACCCCTCCGTCTCCCGAGCAGGTCCAGCTTGTGGCCGATGAATACCGAACCGGGCGCAACGATCCCTGCCCCTGCGGCAGCGGCCGGAAGTACAAGAAGTGCTGCGCCCGCCGCTGAGCCCTGCATCCCCCGGCCCATCCGGCAAGCGTTTCCCCCACCCGGCGGATGCTTCCGCAGGTCTTTCCGTTCCCGGCGAACGGTTCCGCCTTCGGCGGCCCCCCTCGCAGCACGTAAACGGCTTCCTGGCAATGCGTTCCGACGCCCGACCTGTCGGCGGCGAACCATGGCACACCGGTTGTCTTCTCTCTTCCGGGAGCAAGGACGCCCCCTCAAACACGAACCCCGGGCGAGGAGACAGACATGCGTGCAGTGACCCAATGCGAACCCGAAGCGCAGTCCCTGAGCGAAGCCCTGTCGCAGCATGCGGCGCAGGTGGTCGGCTATGCGCGCCAGACCTGGGAGCGAATCCAGGACTGCGACGACGACGAGCGCGCCCTGGCGCTGGACCAGTTTCTGGAGGACGGCGGCGAGCTCTGGCGCCAGCTCCACCGCATGGTGCGGATGAGCGTGCTCATGAAGGGGCGCGCGCACCTCAACCTCGAACAGCTCGAAGCCCAGGAGGACGCGGTCCGCGACCTGCTGGGCCGCGCCGAATCGATGCGCGCACTCTGGAGCGACTGAGCGCCCGGAGAAGACCAACAGCCCATCCCTCGCCGGGATTGGTCGGAGCCCCCCTGACCCGGACCCGACCCGCGACCCCCTGCTCCGGCCCTTCCCGGCGATGTTGACGCCCCGGACGACACCTCCCCGCCCCATCCAAAAAAAAGTTGCGCCCGAATCCCGGCAAAACCGTTCCCCGGTGCTTGACATGGGCCCGGCGGGGGCTATGATAGCTCAGTCCGCCCCGCGCCGGCGGCCGCGCAAGCGACGGCAGACTCATGCAGCGCGGGCGGCGAGCGGGGGCATAGCTCAGTCGGTAGAGCAACGGCCTTTTAAGCCGTGGGTCGAAGGTTCGAGTCCTTCTGCCCTCACCAGGAACCAAGCGATACCGGCCTTCGGGCCGCGCATGTGCGAACATACAAGAACGGCCCCATCGTCTAGCCTGGTCCAGGACACCAGCTTTTCAAGCTGGCGACAGGGGTTCAAATCCCCTTGGGGCTGCCACCCTGCAGAAGCCCCGGAACACGCCGAAACGGCCGTTCCGGGGCTTTTTGTTTTGCTTGCCCCTATCCACCCGCAGATCGCTGCAGGCCTCCCCGGGCCACCGCACCAGCCCCTTCGGCCGCAGGGAAAAGGACTGCGGCGCCCTGCGGTGCACAACCGCCCTGCAAAGAGCGCCGATAACGCCATCTCGAAACCGAGATTCCTGTCTCGAAAACGAAGACGCTGCGCGTTCCGGGGGCGTCTTTTCGGCGTTCCTGCACCTTTGGGGCAGACGCTCCCCCATGGAACGGACATTGCACCTGCCCCCTGTGCCATCCCGGATCGACGACCGGAACCCTCCGGTCCGCTCCCGCGAAAGGAACGCGGGCTCGCATGCGGAATCGTGGACGGAACGGGATGGCCTCGTGCATTCTGCGGGGCAATGGAGCCTGCACGCAAGACGGGAAGCGAAAGGAGGATACGGTGGGGAATCGAACGATCCGGCACCTTGTTCTGGCGCTCCTCATTCTGGCCTGTGCCTGGTGGAGCCTTGCGGCCGCGCAGGCGCGCGACGCCGAAGCGGCCGCAGCGGAGACGGCCTATCCGAACGCACACCTCCTCGCCACCCCGGAATGGCTGGCCGCGCATCGCGACGAGGTGATCGTCGTCGACGTCCGGACCGATGAATACTATGACGGAACCGTCATTCCCGGCGCGATCCGGCTGCCGTGGTCCCGCTTCCGGGCGGATGACAAGGCCAACCTGCTCGCAAGCACCTTCGTGGGCGTGGACGCGGCCGAACGGATCCTGGGGGCGCACGGCATTGCACGCCAGGCCGAGGTGGTGCTGGTCGACTCGGTCGAGCGGGACGGCGGCGCCACGGCGAGCTATGTCTTCTGGATCCTCGACATGCTCGGCCACCCGTCCAAGCGCGTGCTGGAGGGCGGCATCGACGCCTGGAAGGCGGCCGGCGAACCGGTGGAGAAGACACCGGCAACGCTCGATCCGGTGACCTACGCCGCGCCGACCGAAGCGGTGCAACGGGACCGGCTCATCCGCGGCGGATTCCTTCGCGCACGGCTTGACGATCCGCACTACCAGATCCTCGACGTTCGCAGCCCCGCCGAATACACCGGCAAGGAGGGCACGCGCGGCATGCGGGGCGAACCGCTGAAGCTCGGACACATCCCGGGGGCCTACAACATCCCGTATACGCGGGCCTGGGTGGACGAGCAGACGAAGGCGCTCAAGTCGATCGGCGAACTGCGGGCGCTCTACGCGGGGGTCGCACCGGACAAGACGATCGTCGTCTACTGCAACAGCGGCCGGCGGAGCTCGTTCAGCTACTTCGTGCTGCGGCTCATGGGGCTGCCGCGCGTCATCACCTACGAGCCTTCGTGGAAGGAGTGGGGCCTGCCGGCCAACCACTTCCCCGTCGAGACGCAAACGAACGAGCTGCCGAAGAAGACGGGCGACTGGACGCAAGCCGCGGCGGACGCCATGCAGCAGCCGGCCGGCCGGACCGAAACGACGGCCCCGGAAACGTCCGCGCCCGACAGGTCGCCCGATGCCCAACCCGAAGGCGGCTACGTGAGCTGTGGAGGGTGAGGCATGGCCAATCCGAACAACGCAAACACCACCGACACCACGAAGGGCGCCACGGGAACGCAAGCGCGCTACTGGCCGTGGTTTCCCGCGGCGCTGGCGCTCTCCGGCGTGATCCTCTTCATCTTTGTCACGCACGGTCCGCCGGCGAGCAGCAGCGGCTTCGTGAGCGCGCTCAAGGGCGGCATCGGCCAGATTGCGCCGGACTACGTGCGCAACAACCCGCACTACCGGATGCTGCCCGGGCCGGGCTCGTGGCTCATGGCCTTCGTCGTCGGCATGGCGGCGGGCGGCTTTCTGGCCGGGCGGCGGATGCGCGGACAGCCGGACGACGTGCCTGCCATCTGGCGGGAACGCATCGGCGGTGGAGCGGCGAAGCGCTACGGCGTGGCCTTTTGCGGCGGTTTCCTGATTCTCTTCGCGGCGCGCCTGGCGGGTGGCTGCACCCTCGGCCTCTTCATGTCCGGCAGCATTCAGCTCGCGGTGAGCGGACTCTACTTTGGCGTCGTCATCTTCGCCTGCGCCATGCTGACGGCGCGCATCGTCTACGGCAAGGGGGGAAAGGAGAACGCATGACCGCCGTCTGCCTCGGACTCCTGAGCGGCCTCGTGTTCGGCTACATCATCACGCGCGTCGGCGCCACCAATCCGGATCGGATGGCGCGCGCGCACCTGATGGAAGATCCCGATATCCCGCAGTTCATGCTGACGGCGGTGCTGGTCTCGGCGGTGGGGCTGACCGGTCTCGTTGCGGTCGACCGGGCCGATCTGTCGGTGCTGCCGACGAGCCTGCTGGCGACCGGCCTCGCGGCGGTCCTCTTCGGCATCGGCTGGGGACTCACCGGCTACTGCCCCGGCACGGCCTGGGCGGCGGCCGGCGAAGGACGCATGGACGCCCTCTTTGCGCTTGCCGGCGGACTTGCGGGAACGGCCGCCTTCGCGCACCTGCACGGCGCGATCCTGCCCGTCCTGTACGGCCCCACCAACGTGGGGAAGCTGACGCTCATGGACGCGCTGGGCGGCAGCCGGAACGCCGCCACCCTCCTTCTCGCCGCCGGCCTGGCCGTTGCGGTAGGGGCCATCGGCAAGCTCTGGGGACGCCCCCGTGACGCCTGATCGCCGGCTCGCGCTCACCGCCGGGACGGGAATCCTCCTCGTCGCTGGCGTGATCCTGATCAGCCTGCTGGCCGGGGGCCAAACCAACGCCTCGGGCGCCGACTGGACGCCGCCGGACGGGTACACGCGCATTCTGCGGTTCCGGCACGAAGGACGCTCTCTCTCGTTCGGCCCCTTTGTCGGCTACGCATTCCGCCCCGTCGAGGCGGGCCGCCCGGACCGGGTGGCGTTCGTCTGCCGCAACATCGACAGTTTCTACACGAACGACCTGCCGGCGGGAGCGCTTCTCTTCACCGGCGAGGCGGTCCTCACCACGTTGCCGGACGCGGGACGCTCGCTGCCGGATCGGAACCGCATCAATCCCGTCTTCTTCGACGAAGCGCCGTCCGCGTGGACGGCCTCCCGCCCGGAGCCGCAGGACGCGTACCTCCACTTCCACAGTGCGTACGACGCGGAGGGGGCGGTGCGGACCGGCTACTGGCTCCGTCACGAGGCCGAGGCGGCCTTCACCTACGACATGGGCGGCCGGGTGGGGCCGCAAAGCCCGCTGCACCATGAGGTGACCCCCGGCGTGGACCGGGCCTTCGCCGCGGTGATCGAGTTTGACCACGGACCGCCAGCCGGCAAGTAGACACCAATCCGCTGCCACACCATCTTCCGGGAGAGAACCGCCGATGCGCAGACCGAACGGGCAGAATGCCATCGATCCCGTCTGTGGCATGACGGTCCACCCCGACGACGCGGCCGCCCACGTCGAGCACGCCGGAACCACGTGGCACTTCTGCAGCAACGACTGCGCCGAACAGTTCCGGAAGGATCCGGAGCGCTACCTCTCCGAAGCGGAAGAGCACAACCCCGACGAGACCAGCGAAGACACCTGCTGCGGAAAGGGCTCGGACAACGGGAGCGACGACGCGAGCGGACGAACCGGCGGGGGCAAGACGGTCTACACATGCCCGATGCACCCCGAGGTGGAGGAGGACGAGCCCGGCAGCTGCCCGAAGTGCGGGATGGACCTGCAGGCGACCGGCTCCGGCAGCGAAGAGGAGGAGGAGGAAAAGGAGCGCTTCCGCAAACTCCTCATCCGCTTCATCATCGCCGCGGTGCTCACCGTTCCGCTCTTTGTCGCTTCCATGTTTCCCGGTGCGGTGACGCCGCTTCTGCCCGAAGAGGGCGCGACTGCCATTCTCCGGTGGGCACAGTTCGTGCTGGCGACGCCGGTGGTGCTCTGGGCGGGGTGGCTCTTCTTTGCGCGTTTCTGGCAGAGCCTCCAGAACCGCAGCCCCAACATGTTCACGCTCATCGGACTCGGCGTGGGGGTGGCTTACGCCTACAGCACCGCCGGGCTCCTGGCGCCGGAGTGGTTCCCGGAGACGGTGCGGACGGACGCGGGACGCGTGCCGCTCTACTTCGAACCCGCCGCCATCATCACCACGCTCGTCCTCCTCGGCCAGGTCCTGGAAGCACGCGCACGGCAGAAGACCGGCCGCGCCGTGAAGGAGCTTCTCGAGCTCGCGCCCCCCACCGCCCGCCGCATCGGCGAAGACGGCGAGGAGGAGGAGATTTCCATCGACGCCGTTCGCGAAGGGGATCGCCTCCGGGTGAAGCCGGGCGAGAAGATCCCGGTCGACGGCGAAGTGGTGGAGGGAAAGAGTACGGTCGACGAGAGCATGATCACCGGCGAGCCGGAGCCGGTGGGCAAGGCCGACGGCGACGAGGTGACCGGCGGCACGATCAACGGAAAGGGCGGCTTCGTGATGCGCGCCACGCGGGTGGGCGGGAACACCCTGCTCGCGCAGATCGTCGATCTCGTCCGCAAGGCGCAGCAGAGCCGGGCGCCCATGCAGAAGCTCGCCGACAAGGCGTCGGCGTATTTCGTCCCCGCCGTCATCGCCGTCGCGGTGGTCACCTTCATCGTCTGGACGCTCTTCGGGCCGCGCGTGGAGGTGGCGCTCCTCAACGCGCTGGCGGTGCTCATTGTCGCCTGCCCCTGCGCGCTCGGCCTGGCGACCCCCATGTCGGTGATGGTGGGGGTCGGGCGCGGCGCGCACGAGGGCGTGCTGGTTCGCGACGCCGAGGCGCTGGAAGCGATGGAACGGGTCGACGTCCTCCTCGTCGACAAGACGGGAACCCTGACCGAGGGGCGGCCGCGCGTCACGGAGATCCATCCCGCCGAAGACAAGCCGGAAGACGACCTGCTCCGGCTGGCCGGGGCGGTGGAGCAGCAGAGCGAGCATCCCATCGCCGACGCCGTCCTCGCCGCGGCGGAAGAACGCGACCTGGAAACGGCCGAGGCAGCCGACTTCGACTCCTTTACCGGGAAGGGGGTGGGCGCAACCGTGGACGGGCGCACCGTCGTCATCGGAACCGAGGCGCTCATGAAAGAACACGACGTCGACGTTGCCCCCCTCGCCGACCAGGCACGGGAGCTCCGCGAAAAGGCGCGGACCGTCCTCTGGATTGCGGCCGATGGCGCGCTGCAGGGGCTCATCGGCGTTGCCGACCCGATCAAGGACTCCGCACCCGAAGCGATCCGCCTTCTGCGCAAGCAGGGCTTGCGGATTGTGCTTCTCACCGGCGACAACCAGGAGACCGCCGAGGCGGTCGCGAAGGAGCTCGGCATCGACGAGGTGCGCGCGGGCGTCCTCCCCGAAGACAAGGACCAGGCGGTACAGGATCTGCAGGAGGAGGGACGCCGGGTCGCCGTGGCCGGCGACGGGGTGAACGACGCCGCCGCACTCGCGCGCGCCAACGTCGGCATCGCCATGGGGACCGGAACGGACATCGCGATGGAGAGCGCCGGCGTGACGCTGATCGAAGGCGACATCCGCGGCGTCGCCCGGGCGCGACGCCTGAGCCACGACGTTGTGCGCAACATCCGGCAGAACCTGTTCTTCGCGTTCTTCTACAACGCGCTGGCCATCCCCGTCGCCGCCGGTGTCCTCTACCCCTTCTTCGGCATTCTCCTGAGCCCGGTGATCGGCAGCGCCGCGATGAGCTTCAGTTCGGTGAGCGTCATCGGCAATGCGCTCCGCCTGCGGCGCTCGCCCGGTGCGATGGGCGGACCGGGCGGCGCACCGACGGTTCCTGAGACAATCGTGCGGATGTCTCGCAAATGAGACAGTTCCGCGTGCCGGGAGGGCTCAGCAGGGCAGTGGGGGTAGCCGCAAGCGCTTCTGCCGCCTTCACCTGCCGAATCCGACCTGGCATCGCGTTTGCGTAAACGGTCCATGCGTTCTCGAAACGGGACAGTCGCAGAGAGGGTTCCCATGGCAAGGCAGACCGTCTATCCCGCCTCCGAAACGTTCGACGAGGAGGCGGCGCTCCAGGACTGGGCCGCATCGCTGGACGAAGCGGTTGCGCTCCACGGCAAGGCATTCGGCGAGCGCATTCTCCGGCACCTGCGCATGCACGGCCAGGCGGTGGGGATGAACCTGCCGCTCACCTCGGTGACGCCCTATGCGAACAGTATCCCGGCGTCGCTGGAGCCCGAATACCCCGGCGATCTGGAAATGGAGACCCGGATCACCAATCTCATCCGCTGGAACGCGATGGTGATGGTCCACCGGGCCAACAAGCGCTTTCCCGGCCTCGGCGGGCACATCGCGACCTATGCGAGCTGCGCGACGCTGTACGAGGTGGGGCAAAATCACTTTTTCCGCGGTCGCGCGCATCCGGAAGGGCCGGACTTTGTCTACTTCCAGGGACATGCGTCGCCGGGGATGTACGCGCGCGCATTCCTGGAAGGACGCCTCTCCGAAGAGCAGATTGATCACTTCCGCCGTGAAGCCGGCGGGCATCCCGGCCTCAGCAGCTATCCGCATCCGTGGCTCATGCCCGACTTCTGGCAGTTCCCCACGGTCAGCATGGGCCTCGGCCCGCTCTCGGCCATTTACCATGCACGCTTCATCCGCTACCTCGAGGACCGTGGCCTCAAGGAACCGGTCGGCCAGCGCATCTGGTGCATGGTGGGCGACGGCGAAACGGACGAGCCGGAGACCCTGGGCGCGATCAACCTGGCGGCCCGGGAAAAGCTGGACAACCTGGTCCTCATCGTCAACTGCAACCTCCAGCGCCTTGACGGGCCGGTCCGCGGCAACGGGAAGATCATCCAGGAACTGGAAGGCACCTTCCGCGGATCCGGCTGGCGGGTGCTGAAGGTGATCTGGGGCAGCGACTGGGACCCCCTCTTCGCACGCGACACCGAAAACCGCATCATCCAGCGGGCCGGCGAGATCCCCGACGGCGAGTTCCAGAAGTACACGGTCGAGCCAGGCTGGTACATGCGCGAACACTTCTTCGGCACGGACGATCGCCTGCTGAAACTGGTGGAACACATTCCCGACCAGGAGCTCAAGCACCTCGACCGCGGCGGCCATGACCCGAAGAAGGTGCATGCCGCCTTCCGGGCCGCGAGCGAACCCGACGGCCGCCCGACCGTCATCCTCACCAAAACGGTGAAGGGCTTCGGCATGGGGGTCGCCACCGAGGGGCTGAACATCGCGCACAACGCGAAGAAGATGCCGACCGAAGCGCTCCAGGCCTTCCGCGACCAGTTCGGGCTCGATGTCCCCGACGACCAGTTGGAGGACCCGCCGTTCCTGCGGCCGCACGACAAGAGTGCAGAGATCCGCTACCTGCGCGAACGGCGCCGCGCCCTCGGCGGCTTCGTGCCGGAGCGCCGCGTGCAGGTGCAGGGCGCGGATCTGCCGGACGACGAGGTCTTCGCCGAGTTCCGCGAAGGCAGCGGCGATCGCGAGGTCAGCACGACGATGGCCTTCGTCCGGATGCTCGGCAAGGTGCTCAAGGACGAATCGTTCGGACCGTACCTGGTTCCCATCGTGCCGGACGAGAGCCGGCCGCTGGGCCTGGCTGCGCCCTTCCGTCCGAACGGCATCTACAGCCACGTCGGCCAGCTCTACGAGCCGGTGGACAAGAAGAACGTTCTGTACTACAAGGAAGCGACCGATGGGCAGATCCTGGAGGAGGGGATCACCGAGGCCGGCTCGATGGCGAGCTTCCTCGCCGCCGGGACCGCGTACGCGAACCACGGGCTGCCGATGATCCCGGTCTACCTCTTCTACAGCATGTTCGGCTTTCAACGGACCGGGGACCAGATGTGGCAAGCGGGCGACAGCCGCGCGCGCGGCTTTCTTGTCGGCGGAACCGCGGGACGGACCACCCTGAACGGAGAAGGTCTCCAGCACCAGGACGGGCACAGCCACGTCCATGCCGGCACGGTCCCGAACGTCAAGGCCTACGACCCGGCGTACAGCTACGAGATCGCGGTCATCGTCGAGGACGGCCTCCGCCGGATGATGGAGGCGGACGGGGACTGGATCTACTACCTGACCGTCCAGAACGAGACCTACGTCCAGCCCCCCATGCCGGAGGACGCGCGCCAGGGGATTCTGAGCGGGCTCCATCGCATCCGGTCCTGTGACGCGCCCGATGCCGAACGGCGCGTGCAGCTCTTCGGAAGCGGGTCGATCCTGCAACGGGTCCTGGCGGCGGCGGATCTCCTGGCCGAACGCTGGGACGTGCAGGCCGACGTCTGGTCGGCGACGAGCTACAAGGAACTCCGCACCAACGGCCTCGGCTGCGACCACTGGAACCGGCTCCACCCCGCCGAGGAGGCGCGCGTGCCGTACCTGCGCCATACGCTCCGGGACGCGCCCGGCCCGGTGGTGGCGGCTACCGACTACCTCAAGCTCGTGCCCGACGGCATCCGCCCCTGGCTCGACCGCACGGCCGTCACACTCGGAACCGACGGGTACGGCCGCAGCGATACGCGCGAGGCGCTGCGCGCGCATTTCGAGGTGGACGAACGCTTCATCGCACTCGCGGCGCTCGACGCGCTGCGGATCGACGGCAAGATGGAGGCCGGTGCGGTGCGCGAAGCCATGGACGCACTCGAGATCGATCCGGAAAAACGGAACCCGCTCCTCACCTGAGGCGGCCCGCTACGGGGGAACGAGATGGCGAAGCAATTCAAACTGCCCGAACTCGGCGAAGGCGTGGACGAAGGCGAGGTCGTGCTGGTCCTCGTCAACGAGGGCGACACCGTCAGCGACGGCGATGGCGTCATCGAAGTCGAATCCGACAAGGCGACCGCCGAGGTGCCCATCGACGCCGACGGCAAAGTGACGGAGGTCCATGTCGCCGAAGGCGACACCGTCCGTCCCGGCGATCCCATCCTCTCGTACGAACCCGGCGGCGGCGAAGGGGACGAGAGCGACGGGGAGACGTCGGAGGCTGCATCGGACGAAGAGAAGGACAAGCAGGACGGCAAGGAGAAGCCGGAGAAGCGCTCCGGGAAGAAGAAGAAAGAGAAGACCAAATCCCAGCGCCAGTCGGAGGACAAGGAAAGCCCGCCTGCCGAAGACGAAGCGCCGGAGGACGAGGCCGACGAAAGCGAAGAGGACACGCCGGATGCGCTGCAGGCTCGCGGCGCCGTCATGGCCACGCCGTCGGTGCGGACGCTGGCGCGGGAGCTGGGCGTCAACATTCATGCTGTCGAAGGCAGCGGCCCGTCCGGGCGCATCCTTGAGGACGATGTGAAGGCGTTCGCCCGGCGCCTTGTACAGGCCGGCGGCGGTCCGCGCGGGGAGGTGAGCCCGCTGTACGGCGAAGCACCGGACTATGACGAGTACGGCCCGGTACGCCGGGAGCGCATGAACGGCATCCGCCGCACCACGGCGAAGCGCATGGCCGCGATCTGGCCGGCCGTGCCCCGGGTCACCAACTTCGAGAAAGCGGCGTTCGGCGCCGTCGAGGACGTCCGCGCCCGCCTGGCCGATCGCGGCGGGACGAAGGTGAGCCTCACCGCCATCCTCGTCAAGCTCATTGCCCAGGCGCTCAAGGCGCACCCGAAGCTGAACGCCTCCGTCGACGTGGACCGCCAGCAGGTGGTTTATCACGACGCGGTGCACATGGGCGTCGCGGTGGATACCGCGCGCGGGCTGCTGGTGCCGGTGGTGAAGGACGCGGATCGGAAGGGCGTCACCGCGATCCACGATCAGTTGGCCGGACTGGCCGACCGTGCGCGCGACGGCAAGCTCCCGGCCGAGGCGATGCAGGGCGCGACCTTCACGCTCAGCAACCTGGGCGGCCTCGGCGGCGGCTGGTTCACCCCCATCGTCAACGCACCGGAGGTCGCCATTCTCGGGATCGGCCGTGCGCGGACCGAGCCGGTGTGGGACGACGGCGAAGGTGCGTTTCGCCCGGCGCCCCTCTGCCCGCTCTCGCTCTCCTATGACCACCGCCTGGTGGACGGGGCGGACGCGGCGCGCTTTCTCGGCGGATTCGTCGACATGCTGGAGCATCCGCTTCTTACGCTGCTGCAGGGAGAAACAACGTGACGAAGGAGAAGGAATCCCCACGCCTGCTCGTCCTCGGCGGCGGGCCGGGCGGCTACGCCGGCGCGTTCCACGCGGCCGACCTGGGCCTGGATGTCACGCTGGTGGATCGCGAGCCCAATCCCGGCGGGGTCTGCCTCTACCGGGGGTGCATCCCGTCGAAGGCGCTCCTCCATGCGGCCAAGGTGATCCGCGAGGCGCGCGAAGCGGAAAGCTACGGCATCCGCTTCGGAGAGCCGGAGGTGGAACTCGACCGCCTGCGGGAATGGAAGGACGGCGTCGTCGCCAAGCTGACCGAGGGGCTCGGAACCCTTCGCAAGAAGCGGAAAATCAACTTCATCCACGGCTGGGGCTCCTTCGAAGACAATCACACGCTGCGGGTGGAGAAGGAGGAGGGCGGAACCGAGACCGTCCGATTCGACATCTGCATGCTGGCCGCCGGTGGACGGCCCGTCATCCCGGGCGCCTTCGACATCGGAAGCGACCGCGTGATCGATTCGGAGGTCGCGCTGCGGCTTGACGACATTCCGGAGACCATGCTCCAGATCGGCGGCGGTTACATCGGCCTCGAGATGGCGATGGTCTATGCCGCGCTCGGCACGAAGGTGCATGTCGTGGAGATGACGGGCGGGCTCCTGCCCGGCGCGGACCGGGACCTGGTTGAGCCGCTCCAGGAGGAACTCGAAAAGCAGGTCGAGAGCATCCGCCTCCACACGCGGGTGGTCGGGCTCCAGGAGGCGGAAGACGGCGTGCACGTCGAGCTTTCCGGACTCCATGTCGACAACCCCGAAATCACCGTCGACAAGGTCCTGGTCTCTGTCGGCCGGCGACCGGTGACGGAGGGATACGGCCTTGAGAACACGAAGGTCGAACTGGATGATCGAGGGTTCGTGAAGGTGGACGAGCAGCAGCGCACCACCGACCCGGCAATCTACGCGGTCGGCGATGTCGCCGGACCGCCGCAACTCGCCCACAAGGCGAGCTATGAGGCGCGTATCGCGGCCGAGGTGATTGCCGGCAAGCCGTCCGTCTTCGACGCCCAGGCCATCCCCGCCGTGATGTACACGGACCCCGAGGTCGCCTGGGCGGGCCTGACCGAGACCGCAGCCCGCGAACGCAATCTGCCGGTGCAGATTGCCCGGTTCCCGTGGAACGCCTCGGGACGGGCGCTGACGCTCAACCGGCGGCGGGGCCTTACGAAGCTCCTTGCCCACCCCGAGACCCATCAGGTGCTCGGCGTCGGCATGGTGGGGCCCGGCGCGGGCGAACTCCTCGCCGAGGGGGTGCTGGCCATCGAACTCGGTGCCCGCATGGAGGATCTCGGTCTCACCGTGCACGCGCATCCCACGCTCAGCGAAACCGTGATGGAAGCGGCGGAAAACTTCTTCGGATCCAGCACCCACTTCTACGGAAAGATGTAACGGTCGGCGGTTCGTCCGCGCCCCGTTGATCAGTCCCGGCCGAGAAGCGAAGCGGCGGCATCGGCCGCCACCATGCAGCGGTTGCGAAGTCCCACCGACCGCGCGGCACACATGAGGTAGTGCAGCAGGATGCCGGGACGCCCGTAGACAGGCCGGCCAAGCACAAAGCCGCACGCCCGGTTGTTGGCCATCGGAACGAGGTAGCCGGGGTCCCAGGGATGGAACGGCTGTGCCGGCTCCCCGCGCAGAACACGGAGAATGTTGTCGGCCGCGAGCCGCCCCTCGCTGATGCTGAACTGCACACCCATCCGAAGATCGCCGCCGTTCTTCCGGAACGCGGCGGCGTCCCCCGCCGCGAAGGCGCGTTCCGCAATGCGCAGACACGGATCGACACGCAGGCGTCCCTGCTTGGTCTGTTCGAGGTCGAGCTGCCGGATGCAGGCCGGCGCGCCCACCCCCGCACTCCAGAGGAGAAGCCCCCCGTCAATGTGCTCGCCATCGCTGAGCGTGAGGCCGCGCTCGTCCGCATCTTCCACCGACGTTCCGGTCCGGACGTCGAGTCCCATCGCATCAACATTTTCGCGCACATAGGTGCGGATGCTTTCCGGAAGCGCCGGGCAGAGCGTCTCCGCAACGTCCACGAGGATCACGCGCCGGCGCTCCGTGCCGTGGTGCTGGTTCTGTCGACGGACCGCGGTCGCGAGTTCGACCCCGGTATAGCTGCCGCCGCAGACGACGACGGGACGCGCCGGATGCTCCCGCAGCAGGGCCCGAATGGCTTCTCCATCCTGCGTGGTGTCGAGTGCATGTCCGTGCTGCTCGGCAAAGTCGAGGCCGTGAAACGCGGTCTGCGTGCCGGTGGCCACCAGGAGGGCGTCGGCCGTGTCCTCTCCCTCATCGGTCTCGATGTGACGGGAGGCGGGATCGAGCGAGCGGACCGTCTCCTGGCGATAGGCGAAGCCGAAACGCGTTGCCGCCCGCGCCAGCGAATAGCGCAGGCCGGCCGGCCGGAAGGCGCGGCCGATGATGTCGGGAAGGATGGGCAGCGCCTGGTGGGCGTCGCGGCGATCGATGAGTTCCACCCGGACCCAGCCACGGCCGCGCCCGGCGAGTCGAGCCGCCGCCGTCAGCCCCGCGTAGCCCCCGCCGAGAACCAGGATTCTCCTCCTCGGCCCGCCGCCCGCAGAAGGATGGCGCCCCCCCCGGCCGGGAGGGCCACCGCGAGCTTGCTGCTCGCCAGGAGGGCCCGCCTCTCTCCGCAATGCGCCCGAAGGATGCCCCCGGCCCCCCCCGCCACCGGACGGACCGCCGCCATC
>CAZKKD010000032.1:0-18166 GCA_964553265.1 uncultured Planctomycetales bacterium
TACCTCACCAACAAGCTGATAGGCCGCGATCCGCTCCCCGAGCGGAGTAAACCTTTGACCGCGATGCCATGCGACATCGTGGTCTTATCTGGTATTACCCACCCTTTCGGGCGGCTATCCCAGTCTCGGGGGCACGTTGATCACGTGTTACTCACCCGTCCGCCACTGTACTCATTCCCCGAAGGGAACTTTCCCGTTCGACTTGCATGTATCAACCACGCCGCCAGCGTTCGTTCTGAGCCAGGATCAAACCCTTCCGTTAAAGTTCCCGGCAGCGCCGAAGCCCTGCCGAATGGTACGAGTTTATCCTGTGTCGGACGACCCGGGCTAATCGGGCCGCCGAACTCTGTTATTCCGGTCGCGAGCGCTTTCTCTTCAGGAAAGAGATAGTGCTCCTGACCCGCTATCCTGCATGCGGGCTGTTGGGCTGTCTGTCGGTTTTCAAAGAGCAATCGCCTGAACGGTGCAGGCCTTTAAAAGCGAATATCGACGCTACCTTTCATCGCCTTTCGGCGAAAAAGGACGCCGACCGCATCTCGCTGAAATTCGTTGCGTTTGTGTTAGTAGCACGTCCCGCCAAAGGTGTCAAGCGCTTTTTGGCAAAACCTGCTTTTTTTCCTTCTTTTCGTCCCGTCTCTGTCGTGCTCTGTCCGGGACGCCGCAACCTACTGTCTCACGCGATGATGTCGTCGCCTTCTCTTACTGTCGCCCCGGAAGCGGTGTCCTTCTCTTCCGGACGAAGCGGGGAAGTATACGGGAAGCCGGGGGGGGATCAAGCAGTTTTTCAAAAAAACTTTTCGCCCCCGGACCGGCAATCCGGCGCAAACTGCAAGCCATTGACTGACAGGACCTTACGAATCCGGTCCTTTGTCGGGCCATCCTCATTTTCTCAACACCCCCTGCCTGGCCCTGGACGGCTTTCGGAAAACGCCATCGTTGAGCGGGCTGCGGGAATCCCGGACGAAAGGCAGGAACAGGGCAGCGGAGCACACGGACGATCGATCGGGGCACAGCCCAACGGACCTAAAATGCAGGCAGAAAAGTACCTTGCGATCGGGCCCATGGCAGCGGAACCGGCGTATATTGGTGGGGAACGTCAGATGGTGATATCGATGTGGTGGAGTGGATCGTTGCCCTGATCGGGGTGGGGTCGGGTGGATTCGTCCGCTTCCGTGGCATCCTTTTCCGCCTCGTCCGTTTCGTCGGAAGCGCCCTTTCGACGTCGTTTGCGGCGTCGACGCTCGTACAGGAGCGCGTCGGCGGGCAACTCCTCTTCCTCCTGGATGGCGTCGTTCTCGGCGGGCTGCACTTCGCGGACCTGCTCTTCGGCCTGGCGGGCGCGATCCGCGATTTCGGCCGCCCGCACGTTGCTCTCGACGCGATCCTGCTCGTGCGTAACGCTCTGGGCAGCCGCGATGAGGGGGGAGTGCACAATGTTGAAGTGCACATTGGCAAGTGCCATCGGTCCGTCCTCCCTGCCATGGCCGCGGAAGCACCTCCATCCGCTTCCACCTGTACCCTACCGTCCGCACCTTTCTCTGTCAAGAAAACCGCGATCCACCCGTGTCGGAGAAACGGGGACCGCCCGGCTCGGCGCCCGCCCCAGTGCCCTCCGCCGCGCCGGTACGCCAACCGGGGACGGTGGGGTCCGCCACCGCGCGTGCCCCGCCGGGCGGCAGCGGCGTGCCGGGGCGCCGGCGCCTATTCCTCGATGCTGTGGACCTCGCGGGCGACAAACTTCTCCCGCAAAAGGCCCAGCGTCTGCTGGTGAATCTGGCAGACGCGGCTTTCGGAGATGTCCAGCACGGCGCCGATCTCCTTGAGGCTCATCTCCTCGTAGTAATACATGATGAGAATCGCCTTCTCGTTGGTAGAGAGTCCGCGCAGCGCCAGTTCCTTGATCTCCTCGCGTTGCAGGTTCTCGAACGGGCTTTCGCTGCTGGTGTCGGTCAGGGTGTCGAGGTGGCTCGTCTCGTTCTCTCCGTCGTCGTCCCACGTGCGGTCGAGGGAAACCATGGACTTGACGTTGATCTCGTCGCGGAGCTTTTCGTACTCGTCCATGTTCATGTTCATCGCCTCGGCGAGTTCCTCGTCGCTGGCGACACGCTTGAGCCTCGACTCCAGCTCGTCGCGGCGGCGATCCAGTTCGTGCATCTTGTTCCGGATGAGCCGCGGCACCCAGTCGTAGCGCCGCAGATCGTCCAGCATGGCGCCGCCGATGCGCTGGGCGCAATAGGTCTCGAACTTGATGCCGCGCGTGTGATCGAACTTTTCGATCGCGTCGATGAGGCCCATCGACCCCGCCCCGATGAGGTCGTCGACCACCACCATCGGGGGCAGGCGCGAGCTGAGCCGCTCGGCATGCTGGCGGACCAGCGGCATGTACCGTTCGATGAGTTCGTCGCGCGAGCGCTGCGACTGCGTGGCGGCGAACTCCTCCCAGACCGGGTCCTCTTCGATCGGAACAGGGCCGCCGGGCGGCAGCGACTGGTCGGCCCGTGCCGTGGCTTCGGCGGCGGCCTCGCACGAGGCCCGTCCGTTGCGCTTTCCTTTTCGCTTCACATCAGTCTCCTCTCAGCATGGCGCGCGCCGCCCCCGCGGCCGCCGACGCTGTCCCGTATTGCGACGCTGCGCCCTCGGGCCGCATCGTCTCCATGGCCCCCTCGGACCCGAACCGGCTCTCCCCTCCGCTCCGCCACCGGTACCGGCGGATGCCCTCAAGCATCGATGCCTCAACGCCGGAAAGGCACTCCCGCTCGAACGACGCCACCGCGTCGTCCCCCTCGCCCCTGCGTCGCTCCACCTCGTGGATGAGTCCGAACGCGCCGACCGAAACGAGCGAGTTGACGTCAACGACGAGGTCGAACCGCGCCGAAATGCCTTCCGCCATGCGGCGCACCAGGGGGAGGTACGCCTCGACGATGCGATCCCGGGTCTCGGTCCGGCCGGTGGAGGCGTACTCCCGCCAGAGGCGTTCGGCCTCGTGGGACGGAGGGGCGTCTCCCGGAGCGCCGGCCACGTCCAGATCCATCGGTTCCATGCAGTACTCCTTCCTGGTGCGGCATGCCCGCCGCATCTGCCCTGTCGGTCAGGCCGGTTCCTCTTCCCCACCGGCGGCCTCTTCCTCGCCTTCGGCCCGTTCTTCCTCCGGGGCTTCTTCTTCCAGCGTTTCTTGCTCAATCATGCGCAACTGGTGCCGCAGTTCCTCTTCGCGGGCGCGCCGTTCGGCCAGTTCCTCCTGGACGAGCGAAATGCCAATCCAGGCCACCATCCGCCCGAAGAAGAGGTAGCTCACGAACATGACCAGCAGCACGATCACCATGGCGCGCTCGGTCTCCATGGTCGGCCGGCCGATGACCCAACGCGCCGTCCACGTCCCGAGGAGCACAACCACCGCCATCAGCGAAAAGAGCGCCGCCAACTTGTTCCTCATGCCGTCCTACCGTCCCCTGCATCGCACAACGACGTCTCGCCCAGCACGAGCGCGGCCAGGCGTTCGGGATCCCCGGGTTCGATGCTCTCCATGTAGTCCTGCCCGGTCGTCACGTAGGAAAGGCCCCGGTCCACCGTGGCGGCGACGTTCAGGATGAGCCCGTGGGTGACGGCCTCGTCGAGCTTGGTGAGCAGAATGCGGTTGAACTCCACCATCCGGAAGCGCTCGATCACGTTCAGCATGTGTCGCGAACCGGAGTGGCTGCAGAGAGCAAGGTGCACCTCGTCCGGCCGGATGGCGCGCAGGAACTCGGCCAGTTCGCGGAGGGAGGCCTCCGAACACGGCGCACGCCCCGCGGTGTCGACCAGGATGACGTCCTGGTCGCGGTTGCGCTGGATGGCGGCCCGCAGGCGCTCGACCGTGTCGGCCACCGCCAGCGGAATGCTGAGCAACTGCGCCACCGAGCGGAGCTGCTCGGCCCCGCCGGGGCGGCTGGTGTCCTCGGTCACGAGGGCCACCTTCATCCGGTCCTGCACACGGAACCGCGTCGCGAGCTTGGCGATGCTGGTGGTCTTGCCGACGCCGGTGGGCCCCACGACGACCACGACGGTGGGGCGGCCGTCCTCGCGCCGGCGGATGGGACCTTCCACGGTGATGAGCCGCGCCACGGCCCGCCGCAACGCTTCACGGAGCTTTTCGGGGCGGTTCAGCATGCCGGGCGGGGCCTCTTCGTTCATGCGCTCCACCACTCGCCGGGCCAGGTCCTCGGCCACCTCGTTCTCGACCATCGCCATGTACGCGTCGGTCAGCGGCGCCGGCACCGACGGGCGGTCGCCCTGCTTGAGCAGCCGCTCGATGGCGCCGAGACGGCTGCAGATGTCCTCAAACGCGACCGGATCCCCTGCCCCGACCGCGGCAGCGGGCGCCACCGGTGCGGCTGCCTGGCGGGGCCAGGGGCAGGCCTCGCGCGGGCCGGCATCCGCGTCGGCGAACGCGTCCTCGTCGTCCGTCCCAGCGGTCCGTCCGTAGACCCGGCTGAGGAAGCCGCCGGGCGGGGGCGCCCCGACCGGGAGGCGCGCGGCCGCATCGTCGTCGGACGCCGCTTCCGCGGTGAGCTCCACCACCTCGCGCTGGCCGAGAACGGAGGATCCCGTTCCGAAGACGGCCTGCGCCTCGGCGAGCGCGTCCTCCAGCGTCGAGCCGCGGAAGGCGCCGGCCGCGCCACCGCTCCGCGGCGCGACCACGGCTTCGACCAGCCCCCGCTGACCGAGGAGAACCGCGTCCTCGCCGAGCTCGGCCTTGACGAGCGCCATGGCCTCGGCGGCGGTGGCGCCCACGACGGTGAGTGGTTCGCGGTGGTGACTCATACAGCGCTACTCCTCGACCTGCACCATCCCGAGGCTCTCGACGGAGTACTCGGGGAGAATCTCGTTGTAACTGAGGACCGCCAGCATCGGGATGGCGGCCTCGGTCATGCGTTTGACGTGGCTGCGGACCTGCGGGCTCGCAAGAAGGATCCCCTGGTGCCCGGCCGTCCAGAGCGCATTGAGCGCCGCCTGCGTCGCCTCGACGATGCGCTGCACCTCGGCCGGGCGCAGGGTCAGGAAGCTGCCCCCCTCGGTGTGCTCCACGGCCCGCTGGATGCGCTCCTCGAGGCGGGGGTCCATCGTGACCACGTACAGGGTGTTCTCGCCCTCGGCATACTCGTTGCAGATCCAGCGCGCGAGGGCGTTGCGGCAGTATTCGGTCAGGACCTCCGGGTCCTTGGTGCGGCGGCCGTAGTCGCCGAGCACCTCGAGGATAGTCTCCAGGTTCCGGATGCAGACGCGCTCGCGCAGCAGGTTCTGCAGCACCTTCTGGAGATCCGCGATGTTGAGGAGCTCCGGACGGATCACCTCGTCGACGAGCTCGCCGGCGCGCTCGCGCACGTTGCCGAGCAGGCGGCGCACCTCCTCGCGGGTGAGAATCTCGTGGGCGCGGTTCTTGATGACCTCGGTCAGGTGGGTCGCGATGACGGTCTCGGCGTCGACCACGGTATAGCCCTTCCGTTCGGCCTGTTCGCGCTGGTCTTCCTGGATCCAGACCGCCGGGAGGCCGAAGGCGGGCTCGGTGGTTTCGATGCCGTCCACCGGGCCGGTGGCCATGCCGGAGTCCATGGCGAGGTAACGGTCCGGGATGGCGGTGCCGCGCGCGACGGTGCCGCCGTGGATCTTGATGACGTACTCGTTTGCGTCGAGCCGGATGTCGTCGCGGATGCGGATCGGCGGCACCACGAGGCCGAGGTCGGTGGCGATGGTGCGGCGGATCATCTGCACGCGGCCCAGCAGCCCCCCGCCGCCGGCCTGCCCGACGTCGACGAGCGGCACGAGGCCGTAGCCCACCTCGAGGGCCATCGGATCGACCTGGAGCAGCTTCTCGACCTCCTCCGGCGCGCCGCCGGCGCCGGGCTCGGGGGCGCCCCCCTTGCCGCCGCCGGCCGCGGCCCCGCCCGCGGCTCCCTTGCCGCCCGCTTCGGCAGCGGCGGCGGCCTCCTGGGCGACCGCAACCGCAAGGCTCCGCCCCATCCAGTACCATCCGAAGAGGCAGACGCCACCGATCACGACCAGCGGCAGCACCGGGAAGGGCAGCCACATGCCGCTGACACCGAGTCCGGTCAGCAGCACGCCCGTAAGACCGACCGCTTTTCGCTGGCCAAAGAGCTGCGTGACCACCTCCTCGCCCAGGTTGGCCCGGCCTGCGCTGCGGGTGACCAGCAGGCCGGCCGCCACGCTGACGAGGAGGGCCGGAATCTGGCTCACCAGGCCGTCCCCGATGGTGAGGATGGTGAAGATCTCGCCCGCTTCGCCGAAGGTCATGCCGTAGTAGAAGCGGCCGATCAGGAAGCCGACGAGAATGTTGACGATGGTGATGATGATGCCGGCAATGGCGTCGCCGCGGACAAATTTGGACGCACCGTCCATCGCTCCGTAGAAATCGGTCTGCCGGCGCAGGTCGTCGCGGCGCTGGCGGGCCTGCTCCTCGTCGATGAGCCCGGCATTGAGATCGGCATCGATGGCCATCTGGTGCCCGGGCATGGCGTCGAGGGTAAACCGCGCCGCCACTTCGCTGATGCGCGTCGCGCCCTTGGTCACGACCACGAACTGGATGATGACCAGGATGAAGAAGATGGTGACGCCGATGGCCAGATTGTCGCCGCCCACGAAGTGCCCGAATGCGCTTACGATCTGCCCCGCGGCGAGGCGCCCCTCCTCCTGGGCGTTCCCGAGGATGAGGCGCGTGGTGGCGATGTTGAGGCTGAGGCGGTAGAGCGTGGCCATCAGCAGGAGCGACGGGAAGACCGAGAGGTCGAGCGGGCGTTCGGCGTAGACGGTCGTGAGCAGCAGCACCAGGGAGAAGGTGATGTTGATGGAGAGGAGGAAGTCCATCACCACCGGGCTCATCGGAACGACGAGAATGACGAGCGTGAAAACGAGGAACGCCGCGACCAGGATCTCCCGCCCCTGGGCGAGCATCCGGCCGTATCCCCGCAATCGTTCCACGTATTCCGGCATGGTTCCGCTGTCCCTGTTCCGTCAACCCGTCCGCGTCATGCGCTGGCGGCCAGCCCCTCGGAAAGCCGCTTGCTCCGTCCCGTTCGGACGACCCACGCCAGCACTTCGGCGACCGCCTGGTAGAGTTCTTTCGGGATGAGGTCCCCGATTTCGAGCTTGTGCAGTTCGCGCGCCAGCTTCGGCTCGTACTTCACCGGAACGCCGTGTTCGATGGCGAGCTTGATGATGCGCAGTGCGACGTTGTTCATCCCCTTCGCCACGATGAAGGGTTCGGCGGCCTTCTGCGGGTCGTACCGCAACGCTACGGCGTAGTGGGTCGGATTCTTCACCACCACGTCCGCATCGGGCACCTCCGACATCATGCGCTGCATCGCCATCTGCCGCTGAATCTGCCGGCGACGGCTGCGCACATGCGGGTCGCCCTCGGTGTCGCGCATCTCTTCCTTCACCTCCTGCTTGGTCATCCGCAGGTCCTGCTCCCACTGGTAGCGCTGGTACCAGAGGTCCAGAAGCGCCAGGATGAGCAGGATCGCCGCAATGCGAAGCATCAGGTCGAGGCAGGCCTGCGTCATGTGCGTGACAATCTGCGCGCTCGACAGCTCCGAAAGCGCCGGAACGGCAAAGAGCTCGGCCCGAAAGAAGGGCCACGCCACCGCCAGGACCAGCGCCACCTTGCCCATGCTCATCAGCAGCGTCATCAGCGAGCGCAGCTTGAACATCCGCTTCGCCCCTTCGACGGGGTTGAGCTTGCCCCACTTGATGTTGACCGCCTCCGCGCTGAGGACGAAGCCCACCTGTCCGAATCCCGCGACCAGGGCCGCCACGAAGAGAACCGCCATGAACGGCGCGATGACCTGCAGGAACATCGAGACCCAGAGCGGCACGTGCGCCAGGACCTCCCGATCATGCGGCAGGGGCGAGGTGGTGGCCTGCTCGATGAGGGCCGATGCCGCGCCCATCAGTTCTCCCGCCATCATGCCCCCTCCATAGCGCAAAAACACCACCGCAACGAAGACAACGATGGCGGCCGACAGGTCCTTGCTCTTCGGCAGCTGGCCCCGCTCGCGGGACTGCTGCCGCTTTCGCTCGGTCGCTTCTTCTGTCCGTTCGGCAGCACTTTCTTCGGCCATGGTGCTTCACGCGCTCCCCGCTTCGCTCAGGCGACCGGCGCCTGCTCGGGCCCCAGGAATTGCAGCAACAGCTGCAGATCGTACAGCATGCCCTCGCAGAGCGCCGCCATGGTCCGCATGAACGGCTTGGTCCCGAAGACCAGCGTCAGGAGCCCGATCAGCACACGCGAAGGCAGGCCGATGACGATGATGTTGAGCTGCGGCATGGTCCGGACGAGAAAGCCCACCACCACGCTGACCAGCAACATCACCAGCAGCACCGGCCCCGCGAGTTGTACCGCACTTTCCCAGATGCCGCCGAACATGATGCCGAGGTGCTCCAGAAACTCGAGGCGCAGCGTCAGCGCACCGAGGCCGACCACCTCGTAACTGGAACCGAGCACATAGAGGAAGATCAGGTGCAGGTCCAGCGCCAGAAAGATGGCCATCGCCAGCGAAAACTGAAAGAAGCTGATGATGCCGACTTCCTGGTCCAGCACCGGATCCACAACGTTCGCCAGCGTGAAGCCGATCTGCTGCCCGATCAGCTCGCCGGCCAATTGCGCGCCGGTGAAGATGAGACTGCCCGCGTAGCCGAACGCGAGGCCCACCAGGATCTCCTGCGTGCACAGAAGCGCCAGGTCGATCAGCGACAGCGGCAGTTCCATCCCGCCCAGCGTCGCCTCGGCCCGGCCGTAGACGCAGAAGCTGAGAAAGACCGCCAGCCCGATGCGCGCCCGCCGCAGAAACGTGTCGCCCCCGAAGAACGGCGCAAAGACCACGACGCCCCCCATGCGCAGCAGCACGAGCACGAAGATGAGAAACTCGTTGAGCGTCAGGTCCAGCGGCGACACGCGTCGTCTCCGTCATTGCCATCCGGCCAGCCCCAGCAGGATCGTCTCGGTAAAGCCCATCAGGACGGTCGACATCCACGGCAGAAACAGGAGCAACGCCCCCAGTACGGCCGAGATCTTCGGGACAAACGTAAGCGTCATCTCCTGCACACCGGTCACGGTCTGCAGCAGGCTCACCGTCACGCCCACCACCAGCGCCGTCAGCAGAAGCGGCAGACTGATCAGGAAGGCAATCCAGAGCATCTGGTGCGAGACGTGCATCACTTCCGCCGAGGTCATCGAACGTCCTCCACTAACCGGCCATCACGGGGAAACTGAAGACCAGGCCCCGCATGAGGAGCCCCCAGCCGTCCACCATCACGAACAGGATGATCTTGAACGGCAGACTGATCATGACCGGAGGGAGCATCATCATCCCCATGCTCATGAGCACCGAACTGATCACCATGTCCACCACGAGGAACGGGAGGTACAGCATGAACCCCATCCAGAACGCGCGCTTCAGCTCGCAGGTGACAAAGGCCGGCACCAGCACGTGCGTCGGCACCTTCTCCCGCGTCAAGACGTCCCCGACCGTCACGTCCCGGCGGGAGAGCTGCATGAAGAGCTCCACCTCCGGGCGGCCCCCGTTTTCGTCGATGCAGCGCCACATGAAGATGCGCAGCGGCGCCAGCGTCCGCGCGAAGGCCTCTCCTTCGTCGATCGGGTTGCCGGTCTCGGGATTGATCTCCCCGTGGATGAACGGCCGCAACCCCTCGCCCCAGACCGTCTCCCAGGTCGGGTACATGATGAAGAGGGTGAGGAAGAGCGCCATCCCCATCATGACCGGGTTCGGCGGCAACTGCTGCGTGGCGAGCGCCCGGCGCAGAAAGCCGAAGACGATGACGATCCGCGTGAAGCAGGTCGTCATGATGAGGATGCTGGGCGATAACGTGAGGATGGTGAGCATCGCGACGGTGACCAGCACCGTTGCCACCTGCTGCGGGGTTTCCGCTTCGACCAGACCGCCGTCGCGGATGGTGGGCACCCCGATGCCGGTCGACGCCTCGCCCGCGTGCCCGAACCCGGCCACGCAGCAAAGGCAGATCGCCAATGCGAAGACGACGCGACGCGCCGTCGCTCCCCCCGTCATACGTTACCGCCTTTCCCCGCGCCGGTGCAGTATGTCGCACCCGCGCTTGCGCGGAAGCCCGCGGCCGCTCCCCGGCCGTCAGCCCTTCCGCAACCCCCGTATCCGGGCGTGGATGCTGTCCATCGCACGCTCCAGGCCGGCCGCCTCCCCCCCGGGTGCGGCCACACGGTCGTCCGCGTCCTCCGCGCTCAGCGCTGCCGGTTCCCGGCCGGCACGCGCCTCGAGGAGAGAACGGAACGTCTGCTTGCCGGACTCGCTGGCCGGGCCGGACTGGCGCATGACTTCCGCCACCTCGTCCGGATCCGACAGTTCACCCAGCGCGCCGATCTGCTCGGGCCCCACCCCGACGACCAGCACTCGCTTGCCCACCCGGACCAGTGCCACGTACCGCCGGCTGTCCAGGTAGGTGCGTCCCAGCACTTCCGCAGCGCCCCCGCCGAACAGCCGGCCGCGCCCCGGAAGCAGCTTTCGAAACAGATACATCCCCCCGCCCATCACGGCCACGATCACCACCAGGCCGCCAATGAGCCGCAGGGCCGGCCCGAAGGGAGACTGTTCGCCGCCTTCCGAACCCGAGGGGGCATCCGCCCCCCGCGCCCCCGCGATGGGAGCGCTTTCGAACGCGGCGTAGCGCTTGTCTCGAGCCGGCGCCACAACCGGTTCCGATTCCCCGCCTTCCGCCGGCTCCGCAGCCGTGGAGACCAGCGGCGCCTCTGCGTCCTGCCCGGCCGAAACGGCCTGCGGGGCCATCCCCCAGCACAGGAAAAGCAGAAAACCACCCAGCCACGGGTACGCAATCTTCCCAATCATCGCTAACGGATTGTACGAATTGGGGGTAAGGGATTCAACTTCTTTCGGAAAGGTGGTTAAAAAAGCTGCGGCGCACCGGATCGGCCGCTGCGCCGCAGTCGTGAATCCGGGATGGCGGGTCGCCCCGCCTCAGACGTACTCCAGCACCGCGCGGTCCTTGTTGGACAGCACCTCTGTCACGCGAACGCAGAACAGGTCGTTCAGGACCAGGACCTCGCCGTGCGCGACGAGGCGGTCGTTGACCATGATGTCGACCTGTGCGCCCGCGTCCTTGTCGAAGGTCACGACCGAGCCTTCGTGCAGCTTGAGGATGTCCTCGACCATCATCTTGGTGCGGCCCAGTTCGATGCGGACATTGAGATCGACGTCATAAAGCAACTCGAGGGTATTGGATTCGCCCTCCTCATCGCCCCCGCTCGACGGCGCGGCCTCCGCCCCCCCGAAGTCGGGGGTATCCATCGGCGTGGCCCCGAGCAGGGCGTCGAGGTCGTCGCCGCTCAGGTCGCCGCTGTCGTCGCCGCCGCCGCTGAGTAGCGCGTCAATATCTTCCTGGCTCAATTCGTCGGCCATGCCGCCTTCTCCTCCACATGCATCTGCCGGGCGCGTGCGTCACCGCTGCAGAATGAACTGGCTGATGGTCACCTCCGTCACGCGGTCGCCGCCGCGCTCGTCATCCTCTTCCTCGAAGGTCAGGTTTCGAAGCCGGTCGTTGACGTAGGTGCGCACCTTGGACTTGATGATCTGCTTCCCTTCGGGCTTGAGAAGCTGCTGGATGGTCATGTTGTCGACAATGCTCTGCATGTAATCCCGGATGAACGGCTCCAGGCTTTTTACGGCCTCCACATAGGCATTCATCACCGGTTCGTCCGGCAGAGGGGCGTTCGGATCCGCGCGCTCGTCTTCCGTCCGCCCCAGAATGATGTCGATGTTCATCGAGAGGGTGGCCATCTGCGTCGTCGTCATGACGGAGTAGTTCAAATCCGCGAGGGAAACCTTGTAGCTTCCGACCTTCTTGGCTTCCATCACCTCGGATCGACCGGCGACCTCCTTCTTGCCGCCCTCGTCGGTGCCCCGGAAATGCAGCAGCAGAAAGAAAAAGACCGCTTCGCCGATGACCAGCGTAAAGACCACAATCCAGCCCTTGGTGGAGATCATCGGACCGGAAGAACCGGATTGCTCCTCTTCCGACGATTTTTCGACCATTTCCTCGTCAGCCATGGGTCACCTCCTTATCGGCACGGAGCCGGGGATTCACGTTACTCGCTTCCGAACGAATCAATCCGCGCTTCGCGGTCGGTCAACAGCTCCTCGGTCATGATGATCTCCACCCGCCGGTTCTCCGCACGGGCCTCGGGAAGCCGGTTGCTGCGCAGCGGCTCGGCATCGCCGCAGGCCACCAGCCGGAACCGCCGTTCGGCAATGTCGCACTCGTCGACAAGAAAGCGCATCACCGCGTGCGCCCGCCGGTAGCTCAGGTTCCAGGCGTCCGCGTACTGGCTGCCGCCGCCGTACGCCGCGGTGGCCGTGTGTCCGCGCACCTCGACCTTGTTGTCGAAGCCGCGCAACTCCGGTGCAACCCGCTCCCGTATGACCTGTCGCCCTTCGGCGGTGATCGTGTGCTCGTTTTCGCGAAAGAGCGATTTCCCGCCCACGACAATCTTCATCTTCTTGCCCGGGTCGATGGCGACCACATTCAGGCTCTTTCCGGGCGGGCCCTGCCGCAGGACGCTGGCCTCGGTCTGGGTCAGGCGACGGGTCTCAAGAAAGATCTGCACCGTCGTCTTGTATTTCGGCAGGACCCCGAACTGCTTCCGGAAGGCCCGCATGGTCTTGGTCACCTTGTCCTTCTTGATCTCGGACATGCTGAAGAGGAGAACGAAGAAGCAGAGGATAAGGGTAATCATATCCCCGTAGGTCGTCATCCATGCCGGTGCGCCGGCGGCTGCTTCCTTCTTCTTCTTCGCCATCCTGGTCTTCCATTCTCAGCGCCGCCTCCCCGGCGGACGCAAGGTGCGCTAGGCAGCTTCTTCTTCGCTGCCCTCCCAGCGCTCGGCCGGCGGCAGGAAGATGCGCAGTTTCTGATCCACGATGCGCGGGTTGTCGCCCTGCTGAATGCTCATCACGCCCTTGAGGATGATCTGCTTCATGAGCATCTCTTCGTCGCTGCGCGCCTGCAGCTTGTCCGCCACGGGGCCGAACAGGAAGTTCGAGCAGATCGAACCGTACATGGTCGTGATGAGCGCGACCGCCATGCCCTTGGTCAGGGCGGTCGGGTCTTCCATGCCGAGCGAAAGCATGTTGATCAGACCAATCAGCGTTCCGATCATCCCCCAGGCGGGGGCGTACTTCTCGAGCGTGGTATACAGCGCCTTGCCCTTGCCGTGCCGGTCCTCCATGGTTTCGAGTTCGGTCAGCATGATGTTTTCGATGAGTTCCGGGTCGGTCCCGTCGACGGCGAGCTGAATGCCGCGGACGAGAAATTCGTCCTCCAGGTTCTCCGTCACGTGCTCCAGCGCCAGGATGCCGTCACGGCGGGCGATGGTGGCGAACTCGGCCATGCGCTTGATGAGCTCCAGCGGACTCTGCTTCGTATGAGAGAACACATTCTTGGAGACCGCAAAGAGGCGCTTGAGCCCCTCCATCGGAAACGAGATGAAGAGGGCGCCCAAGGTGCCGCCGCCCACGATCATGATCGACGGCATGTCGATGAACGCGGGCACGCGCTGCGGCCCGATGCCCGCAATCAGGAACCCGATCCCGAGCATGTACCCGATGATGGTGGCAATATCCATGCGTTAGCCGCTCCGTGCCGTCACGCAGTCCGTCGCTTGCCGGCTCACGACAACTCGGGAAAGAGCCGGATGCTGCGCGCGTAGGCGATGGCCCGATCGACAACCTCGTCCGGGGATTCCTGCACCAGGACCTTCTCTCCGTCCCGCAAGGTTACGATGGTATCCGGCGTTTCCTCAACGAACTTGATGAGCTCCGCGTTGAGGACGAAGCTCACACCGGAAAGTCGTGTCAGTCGGATCATACGTACGCGGTCCGCCTTTCCTTGCGATCAGAGCGCAAGAGAACATCTAACTGTCTTATCGGAAATTGGTTACGAACTCTTCAACCGGAGTAGGATTCGGGGGGTGGATTGGTGGGAAAAATGCGGCGGGCCCCCGGCCGGGGGCCCGCCGCGAGGACCGCAGGTTATCGCTTGAGGTTGACGAGTTCAACAAGCATTTCGTCGGATGTGCTGATGACCCGGGCGTTCGCCTGGAAGCCGCGCTCGGTGACGATCAGATTCGTAAACTCCTCGGAAATATCGACGTTGGAGAGCTCCAGCGTCCCCGCGCGGATGCTGCCGCGGCCCCCCGTCTCCGGGAAGCCGATGCGCGGTTCGCCCGAGGCCGGCCCCTCGATGTACATGTTCTGCCCCGCCTGGATGAAGCCCTGCGGGTTGTCCACCATCGCGAGGACCAGCTGGCCGAGCACCTCCAGGACGCCGTTGCTGTAGACGCCGTTGATGAGCCCGTCCGAGGTGACCGTGAAGCTGTCGAGCGTCCCGGGGGGCGAACCGTTCTGCTCCGAGAGGTTGAAGTCGTGCGCCGCCGCGACCTGCGTCAGGTCCGCGAAGCTGAGGTCCTGCTCCAGGTCAGAGCTCAACCCCTCAATGATGTTGATGTTCAGCGGCTCGTTCACGCCCTGGTTGGAGAGGTCGATCTCGATGCCGCCGGTGCTGGAGAGCTCCGTACCCCCCACGAAACGCCCCTCCGAGTCGAAGCGGATGAGTCCGGTGCCGACGTTGATGCTGGTGGGCACGCGGTCCGGATTGCCGGCGGCGGTCTGGTCGTAGCCGGCCGGGTCCACCACGGTCTGATTGAAGACGGGGTTCCCGTCCTTGTCCTTGTACATCCAGCTCGCGTCGGTGTCCGCCGTCGAATCGGCCACCCAGCGCCAGGTGCTGAAGTTGGTGTCCCGTCCCACCAGGGCCATCTGCATCGTCACCTCGTGCGAGTTGCCCAGGCTGTCGTAAAAGATCAGATTCGTCGTGGTGCTGCCGCCTTCGACCGTTCCGTAATCCGCATCCTCGGAGAACAGATCGTCGTAGTTGACGCTGTTGAAGCTGATTTCGATGTCGGTGATGGCGTTCTCTTCGCCGAGATTGCTGCCGATGGAGACCTTGGTCGTCGGGTCCAGGTTGCCGTCCCCGTCGTAGTCGACCGCACCGCTGTGCGAGCCTGCCGTGGCCGCGCCCGTAAAGTCGGTGGTGCCGACGTAGCGCCGCTCGAAGGCTCCGGCATGCTCGGCGATCACGTCATAGCCGTCCGTCGCCGTGGTGCGGGCGCGGGTGTGAACCGTTCCCATGGCGCCGCCGCGCAGGCGCTGGTCGCTGGCGGCTACGCCGTCATCGCCCACGTCGCCGTTCAGGAACTCCATGAAGTGGGCCAGCGTCGTCCCGTCGCCGGTAACCGCGTCCCAGGGCGGAATGCCGGTGCCGGAGGCGTCCGGATCATTGTTGCCGTAGGTGAAGGTGGCGCTCATCTTGCGCCCGCCCTTGCGGAAGCTGATGGTGATCTCGTCGCCGGCCGCCACGCCGTTGAACGGCTGGACGAGCGCAGTGCCCCGCAGATACTGCAGGTTCGCGAGGTCGACCGTCTGGTCCGCCGCCCACCCCGTGGCGAGACCGGTAATCGGGTTGACAGCGGTCGGGTCCCAGAGCGCGGCCGAGGTTTCGGCGTGGCCGATGTTGATGTCATTGCCGCCGTTGTTGCCGATCCAGGTGGACTCGGCGTTGGTGGTGGGGGGGGCCGCCCGGGTGGTCACAATGTTCGGCTTGGCCACATCGACGTCGGAGTTGAGGTTGCCGGTCATGGCCACCTCGCTCGTCTCGCGGGCGGCCCCGGTCTTGCCGATGGGGATGGTAACTTCGGTGGCGCTCGCGGCCTCCTCGATCTCCCCGGTGTCGGCCTGCACGCCCATCACCCGGAGCCCCTCGCCGGCCAGCAGGCGGCCGTCGGTGTCGAGATAGAACGTGCCATCGCGGGTGTAGGCGCGTCCCCACGTCCCCTCGATGCCCGTATCGAGCACGAAGAAGCCGTTGCCCTCGACCGCCATGTCGCGCTGGTTGCCGGTGGTCTGCAGCGACCCCTGGGTGAACTGCTGGTTGATGGAGCTCGTGCTCGTGCCCAGGCCCATCTGGACCGGGTTGATCGCGCCGCGGTTGTCGCTGGGCGCGGTCCCGCCGCGAACCGTCTGGCTGAAGAGGGTGTTGAACTGGTGCACCCCCTTCTTGAAGCCGACGGTGTTGACGTTGGCGAGGTTGTTACCGACGTTGTCCATCCGGACCTGGTGGTTCGAGAGACCGCTGATGCCGCTGTAAAGCGCCTGACTCAGTCCCATGGTCGTTTTCCTTTCCTTCGGTTCTTCGCCGCGGCGGGAGCGCGTCTCCGCGCTCCGGTCGCAGCGTCCACGGATTTGCCCGGTTCGGCGCGCCGGGAGAATCGCCCCCGGCGCCGGGCCTCCGAAATCGGACCGGCCCGGTTCCGAATCGTGCCTTGGTCTATCTTCTCTCGCTCCGGCCGTCGACGGCGACGGCGGCGTCGATGTTGGTGTACACCTGCCCCTCGTCCGGGGCCATGGCGGTGACCACGGTCCGGTTCGGGATGCTGACGATGACGTTGACGTTCTCCATCAGGAGCAGGGCTTCCCGCGCGCCCTTGGCCGCGGCCAGGTCGGTCGCTTCGGCCAGCCGGCCCAGGTCCTCGCGGGTGAAGTCGATGGCGCGCTCCCGGAGGCGGGCGCGGGCGTGCTTGCTGAAGCGGACCCCCTCTCCGTCCGCCAGGCTCTCCTCCAGGACACGCCCGAACGCATCCCCCGCAGCCGGACGCGGCGTCCGTCGACCCGCTACGCCATCGCTGGCGGGCGGGCGGAGACTGGCGAGTACGTGTACGAGTCCGCTCATCGCCGTCCTCCCGGCTACTGGACCAGAACCGGCGCCACGGCCGTCACGTTCTCCAGCGGGATCCGGTGCCCGGTGCCGAGCCAGAGATAGGCCTTGCCGTCGGTGACGTTGACGCCCTGCACGATGCCGCTGCCCTCCACGCCTTCCTCGGTAGAGCCGGTCACCTGCGTGCCGATCATGGCCGAGGCGTTGGCCACCTGGCTGCCGTTGGAGAGTTCGCCAAGGAGGCGGTTGGTCTCGATCTGCTCCTCGAGCGACTGGAGCTGGGCCATCTGGTCGATGAACTCGACGTTCTCCATCGGGTTGAGCGGATCCTGGTTGGTGAGCTGCTTGACCAGGAGCTGCAGGAACTCGTCCTGCGAGACCTTGCTCTGCCCCGCCGGATCCTGCGATTCCTTCTTTTCGTCCGCGGACGAGACGTACCAGTTTTCGCCCGCGCCTGGAACTGCCGTTGCCGCACTCATGCGGGTCCTCCTTTGTCAGTAATCCGCTGTGAAACCTCTTCCGAGTACCGTCACATCCTTTCACACGCGGGGTCAGGCGATCATGTTCAGCCGACCGCTTGCCCCGCCGGCCGCACCCGGGGGCGCGCGGGACTGCTCCTCCTCTCCTTCCACCCCCTCATCCCGGCGGCGGGCCAGTCGACGGCGACGCTGCCAGTGCTCGGCAAAGCCCCGATTCTGCTGCGAGTGCTCCGGATCGCCCGCATCGTAATCGACCGTGAATTCCCCGATGCGCAGGCCCTGCTCCTCCAGGTGCTGCCGCAACTGCGAGAGCCCGCCCATGAGCAGGTCGCGCGCCTGCGCCGTGTCGGCTTCCAGGTGCGCGGTCACCACGCCTGCCTTGACCGCCACCTCCATCCGCAGGCTGCCCAGGTCCGGCGGGCTGAGGCGGATGTGTGCGGTGCGAACGCCCTGGAGGACCGAGTGCCGCATCGCATCGCTGATCCGCTGCAGATTCCGCTCGGCGTCCACGTACCGCGTGGCGGCGGCATCCTGCGCTTCCGCGACCGGGGCCGCCGGGTTCGTCTCGGCCCCCGCTCCCTGCGCGGCCCCCACGTCTCCGAGGCCACCGCCCGGGGCACTGCCCTCTGCCGACAGCGTTGTCGACGCCGGGGCCAGCATCGGCTCTGCCCCTCCGGACTCGGCCCCCGGGGTGGGAAGGACGGCCGAAGGCGCGGGGGCGCTGACTTGCGCGTCTGCCCCTTCGCCTGCCTTTGACGCCGCAACATCGCCTGCCGCAGCGAGCAGATCTCCCGAGGCACCGGCGCCGGGCCTGGCTTCCGCGCCCGCACCGGCGGCCGGATCCGCTGCCAGACGTGGCC